>JAUXIP010000083.1 GCA_030620935.1 Deltaproteobacteria bacterium
ACGGTGGAAACACATTTTTACGATGGCATAGACCATGCGGGAATTCTGGCCGCCCTCTCTATTCCGTTACAATCTACCACCCCTATTCTTGAGGACATTTTCCATTTCGTGAAGCAACAAGAAAACCGGGCTACGGGCTGCTTAGCGTTGTGAAAAGACTCCCGACCCCTTTTTTCAGGGCAAGGTCATTCCCCACGGAGAGATAGACGGGACCCATTGGACAGCGATTCAGATTGCAACCGCTTCCTCACTGGCATCGGTCGTCGACATGTACCTCCAAGGGAAAATTTCAAAAACCGGATTTCTATGTCAAGAAGAGATCGACTTCGATGCATTTACTGATAACGAGTACGGCTCGGCCTTTAGATGATTTGGCCAGGCATTGGAACAAATCACGACAGGCATACACGTTGGCCTGCATCTATGAATAACTGATATTTCCCTGAGATGGCTGCTGACTAAATTGGCAATTTACTGGAGCTTGGACTCAAGCTCCTCGATGGCCTGGAGGGCCAGAGGGTCACTCTCATTAAATCGCAATGCCCCGCGAAACTCTTCCAAGGCTTTGTTGATCATGCCCTTGGCGGCATAGATGCGACCTAAATTGAGATAGGGAAAATGGCGCGGCTCATAGCGGCTCGCTTTCTTCGCCTTCTCCAACCACGGAATGGCTTCGTCCGGCTTCTCCTCCTGCATGAAGTAGACACCGATGTCGTTGTAGGGATTGCCGAATTCAGGGTCGATGGATATAGCGGTTTCACACTCGGCAATCGCCTCTTCGATCTTCCCCTGAAAGCTGTAGGTCCATCCCAAATAGGTATGGGCGTCTGCCGTAGGGTAGAGATCGATCGACTCCTTGTAGAGCCGAATGGCTTCTTCCAAGTCTCCAGCCATCTGGTGGTGCATAGCCTGATGCGCCAACTCCAAGGCTTTTTCATGTTCTTTTGAGGTCATGATCGTGCTCGGTTTCAGCTCTCAGGTGACCGTTTATCCCTTTATCCCTTGACAATAGAACATTTGAGCATTGGACCGCAATGGAGTTTTCCTCGAATCCACTGCTCTGAACCAAACGCATTTTATGCGTTTGGTTCATATTCCCCATGCACCACTCAGATGAATATTAGCACCATTAATATAGCGAGCTTCTTCGGAGATAAGAAAACGGACGACTGAAACCGCATCCTCAACGGAGCCGACATATCCGGCCGGAATTCGCTTAGCCATCGTTGCCAATTCGTCCTTAGGCGCGCTCCCGGAGTCGATGAAACCCGGCGAGACGGAATTCGCCGTAATACCGTGAGGAGCCAGGACTCGTGCCAAGGAGCGGGTCAAAACCAGCAGACCTACTTTAGCAATGTAGTGTGCCGTCAGTTGCGGTTGAGCAATGAGTTGGTCTGCATTAGCCATGCTAAAAGAGATAATCCGTCCCCATTTGCGCTCGGTCATTCCCGAGATGACGGCTTGACTGAGGTAGAAAACCGGATGGAGATTATTATCAAACATCGAGTGCCAGCCTTCAATGCTCTCTTGCAGTAGGGGAACACGATGGTAAGGTCCTGCGCCATTGATCAACGCATCGATCCGGCCCCATGTTTCCTCTACTTGCTTGACCATCTGCCGAGCGGCCTCAGGCTTAGAGACATCACACTGAAGCGCCAATCCCTTTGAGCCCATCTTCTGAACGGACTCTACAACCTCAGCTCCCTCTTGCGCGCTTTTGCGATAGCAGATGGCCACCAACCAACCTTGCTTCGCCAGATCCAAAGCAATGGCCCGTCCGATACCCCGCGCGCCTCCCGTGATAAGCGCCACTCTGTTACCCATGATACCCCCCTCACCATCGTTCAAAACGATTTGAACGTTCTATGATTCTATGAACGGTTTGAACTTCTTGTAAAGCTCTTTGAGCTTTCCTTTGTAATGCTCCACATTTTCATCCGGATTCTTCGGATCCCACTGCGAGGCCAGCTTGCAGTTCTCATTGATCTTGACTTTCGCTCCTTGACCCGTGACGTAATACGAGACCTGATCCCCCGGCTGATAAGGCCGTTCGGATCTTAAAGCGATCTCATACGCGGCCGCCGGGTTGCGCTTTTTTCCCCTGACTTTCATCTGATAGGTTTCCAGCGAGTCCTGCAAAGTCTCCGTCTTCATTAAAAGCGAGATATCCATGCGATGCTGTTGCAGATCCTCTACATAGCGGTCATAGAGGGACGCAATTTTCTCCTTCTCGCCATTGAGAAGGAGCAGCAGCATCTCTTCCATCCACTTACGCTGGAAACGTTCCAGGCCGCGGGAGCGCAAGCCCGACCCCTTGATGAGAAGCCGCCCCTTCTGGTCCAAGAGCGCGTAGTTTTTCATCTTGTAGCTGAACATGGCGGGATAGCGTCCATCGAGCTCCAGCTCGATGCCCTCGGGAAGCATTTCGGCAAGCTCTTGGATCAGTCGATCTTCCTCAGCTCCCGTCTCGACCTCTTTGGGCGGGACGAAATAGATCCCATCGGTATCCACCTCGATGATTACGGCTCCCTTTTGTTTGAGCCATGCCACCGCCGACTGAATCAGCTCCCTTCCTTTTGCCGTTACCTGGTTGGCCACTTCGAAGTCGTTAAAATGACCCATCTGAAAACCCAGATAGCCGTAGAAGGAGTTGATGAGGATCTTGAAGGTCGATTGCAGAGCGGAAAAATAGATCTTTGCCTCCGCGTTCTTTGCCTCGCGCGCCAGTTCCTTGGCCTTGACCCTGAAGTCCCGAAGATCGCGCAGCAAACCGGGAAATATTCCCAACTCATCCTTTTTCGGGAAGTAGCCATAGACAAGCATGATCGATGGATAAAGAGAGGTGATATCGCAGTGCAGCACATGCTTGGCCGCCCCTTGAACCTCGACGTCGGTAAATCCCCCGACTACCTCCCTACCCCCATCGGGCCTGGGGACGGACCGCCGTTGAGCGAAATATTCCCGCAGGAGAAGCGCATCGATTTTAGTCGCGTTGCCCCTCAGGGCGACGTTCTGATAGCTGAAGGGAAAGATCTGCGCCTCGACAAAGTAGCTTGGAGAGAGGAGTTCGGACAGAGCTCGGGTCTCGCGCACATCGTCCAACGAATAGCGAAACAAGGTCTCCGGGTCGTGATCGAAGTACCAACTCGCCTTGTCGCCGGGAGTGTAGGTGCGATCGTCGCTTGCGATGCCAAAATGACGCGCGATCTCTTTGAGGCCGTAACTTTCCAGCTCGCGCGCCGCGACATCGTAGTGCTGCGCCAAGATCCAGGTGTCGATGATGTGGCGGCCGAAGATCTCATATTTGCGGTACGTTATGGACCTCTCCGCGATCTGCATCCGGGAGGGGTGACCCTTAAGAGGCATGCCGCCTCTCCCAAGGTTCAGTTCCACCCCATACCTTCGACCCCTGGTCTCGATATATTCCAGATCAAAGCGAAAGAGATTGTGCCCTTCGATAACGTCGGGATCACGGTCTTGGATCTCGCGCACCATCTCCTGCAGCATCTCGGCTTCGTTGAATTCCTTGCCTGAAATCACCCTTTCCCACCCCGTGGAGTCGGCCAGCGCAATCGCGGTAATACGGTCCAATTCCCGCAGCGGATTGGGGAATTCAAAACCCGGCTGACAGTAAGTTTCGATATCGATCTGCAGGCGCTTGAGCTCGCTGAATGTCATGCTTAAGAAGTGACTCTTGCCGGATAGCAAAAGGTATTGATGCACGGGATCACTGAGATACAAAAAGGGAGCGTCGGGCGCCGAGGAGGTCCTGGCGCTCTTTTTTTGGATGTAGGACTTCGCCTCCTCCAAGCACTTGAGATCCGGAAAAAAAGCCAAACGGTTGATGGCCCCGTTCCCCTTCAGCAACTCCACCTCCGCCTCTCCCTTCCATCCTTTCAGCCACTTGTCCCCTTCCAGGGGTAAAAAAGGACGAAAAGGCACGGACTCCGCCGCCGTGAGGTCCCCTTGCCGGGAAAATATCTTGATCCGTTCCGGGCCTTCTATCTCAAACCCGACAAGCCCAGGGGTGGAATCGTGGCCGAATAGGATCTCATTTTGCTGAAAGAGCGGAAAAGTTAGTTCCGGCTCTTCTTTACCCTTCATGATCGCCACAGATCATATATCAAACCATGGTCATAAGTCATACGTGAATCATGGAAAAGGGGCGTCCGACTCGCCCCACCACACAACAAGACCAAACCGGCCGAGAATTCCCTGGGGCTGGAGAAAAAGGGCACGGTTGTGCTACATAGAGGGGGATGGATAAGGATGCTCTTGTCTTCGAGAGCCGGCCGTCGCTGAAACGTCCCGTATTGATTTTCGCTTTTTCAGGCTGGGGTGACGCAGGTGATTCAGCAACCACTGCAGTCCGCTATCTCATAGAGCAGTTCATTACCACCAAATTTGCCAGCATTGATCCCGAAAATTTCTACGACTTTTCCATACAGCGTCCCGTGGTCCGTCTGACGGAAGGGATGCAACGGCAAATCCATTGGCCGTCCTTTGACTTTTACTACGGCACCGGCCTGAGTGTGGACCGGGATTTTATTCTCGGAGTCGGCGCCGAGCCGCACATGCGTTGGAAATCGTTCGGTCAGATGGTTCTTCAACTGGTGCGCGAATGCGGGGTAGAGATGATCATCAGCCTGGGGGCATATCTCGATGAGGTCCTCTATACCCGGCCGGTCCCGTTGACCGGCTTTGCGACGGATCCAAAGTTCCTGGCGGAGCTGGACGTCATTCCTTCCCGGTATCAGGGGCCGACAGGGATCGTCGGGGTGTTGGGCGATATTTGCAATGGCGCTGGGATACCCAACATGAGTCTTTGGGCCGCCCTCCCCCATTATCTCTCTGTCTCGCCCAACCCAAGAGGCGCATTAGCGCTGGTGCTTCGACTTACCCAGTGGCTGGGCCTCCGAGTAGACACCACTTCTTTGGAGCGGGCCGCCGCCGACTTTCAGAATAAGGTCAATGACGCCGTTAACAACGACGCCAATCTTTCGGCCTTCATTCGCGAACTCAAGAAACGAGAGTTCGAGCAGTGAAGCTGACGGTTCTCATTCCCGTCTTTAATGAAATCAACACAATCGCCGAGACCCTTCGTCGGGTCTGGAACGTCCGGTTTCCCAAGGAGGTTATTGTTATTGACGACGGATCCACGGACGGCAGTCGAGAATTTCTGGCTCAACTCAAGACGGCAGCCGATCCGGGCGAGGACTACTTGAACGATCTCAAAGTCATTCTCAAACCGTCCAACCAAGGCAAAGGGGCTGCCATTCGATCAGCTCTACCTCACATTACGGGAAACATTGTGATCATTCAGGATGCCGACCTGGAATACTCTCCGGACGATTATTTACGATTGTTGGACCCGATCCTAACGGGCAAAGCGGACGTGGTTTACGGAACGCGCTTCTACGGCAGCCAAGCCCACCGGGTCCTCTATTTTTGGCACTATATAGGCAATCAAATGGTCACCTTTTTCGCCAACATGCTGACAACCCTCAACCTCTCCGACATGGAGGTCGGATACAAGGTTTTTAGATCCAGAGTCTTAAAAAACATCAACATCCGATCCAAGCGCTTCGGTTTTGAGCCGGAGATCACCATGAAGGTTGCGAAGAAAAAATGCCGGATCTACGAGGTGCCTATCTCCTATCATGGACGCACCTATGAGGAGGGGAAAAAGATCACCTGGAAGGACGGCATTGCGGCCTTCTACTTTCTTGTCCGTTTCCGGCTGACGGATTAGCCCTAATCCAGACTTTTAAAAACGACGTCGCAGTGTCATCCTATCCCATTGAGCAAACTTCAAGTCATCATTTTCCCTTCTGTGGAGCGTTACGCGACAATAACCGCCAAATTGGATTTTTTTTGCAGTGCGAATCCCGCCGATGACGCGAACCACAGGCCAAAATTGGCCGCCTTGTACGACACGAACCGTTCCTTCCGATCTAGTCGGAGGACACATCCCTCGTAGTTAGAAGACTTTCCTCTGGCAATGGTTTTGCTACCCAATAGCGCAAACCCAGCAAATTCGGAGCCGCTATATGGGAGCCATCTGCGCATTTCTCCTTTTTCTTTCAATCGGTCTACTTCAGCCGTCGCCGGCCTTCAGCCAGGACTTCAAGAGATGGGAAGCCCAAAAGGCAAAAGATGGACGGTGGTTGGATAGCGTAGGTCCGAACGGCGCTAAATATTGGGTCAAACTGGATGGCAGGCAGCGTCCCCATAGACTTTACGTGGGAGAAGGGTTTTTTCGAGCGAGCCATCGAGACCAGGAACTGTTCGTGGAAACTTACTCGCATTATCTCGCCGGTCACCCGGAGAAGTACATGCTCATCGATCTCTTTGACGCGGCTACAGATAAACTTGTGGGAGAGTTCGGCTGGGGCGGATTCAGACTCCTTTGCGGGCCCAACGGCTCGAAAGCAAAATGTTGACCTGCACCTAGCGATGCTCCGCTTTCGGATCGATCTGCAGGTACCTCTTGAGAAACGCCGATCCGAGATACATGGGAATCGTATCCAACAAGGCAAAAACCATTTTGAAGACGTAGCTCGATAGGATGAATATCGACAACTGCGGCAGGATCGGGCCCGAGGAATCGACCGGCAGGGCTTGAGCGTAGTAATGGGTGATGAGGATGACCGAGATGCTGTCTACCATTTGACTCACCAGCGTCGAGCCGTTGTTCCGCAGCCAGAGATAGTCCCCTTTGGTCAGCTTTTTCCAGAAATGATAGAGATACACGTCACAGAACTGCGCCGCCAGGAACGCTATCATCGAAGCGGCGACGGCGCCGAAAGCGAGTCGTTTAACTTCGAAAAAAATCCAGCCGTCAGTACCCACCACCACCCTTCCGGTATTCGGGTCTAGAACCGGCTCAGGCGGAAGAACACTGCCCAGCCACAAGATAAACACCACCCAGAGATTGAGCACCAATCCCATCCAGACGACGGCACTGGCTCTTTTCTTGCCGTAGAACTCGCTGATAAAGTCGGTGCAAAGAAAAGTAATCGGATAAGGCAGCACGCCGACTGCGACGATCATGGGGATGCTGATCCCTAGAACCGTAAACGAAAGATCGATAAACCGAGTGATGCCCAAAATATTGAGCATGGCCAGCGACCCGAGAAACAATCCTGCCAGGACCAAAAAGACCCGCTCCCGCCGCTCATGCAAACTACTGTCGTTAAATTCGTACGGTAAACTCATCCCCAATCTCCAACAATTAAGGGAAAGATATACAAGGCCATCCCGAACCCGTCAACAAACAAAGGGCTATGCTAAAAAGAATGTAGCAGCAGGAAATCGAGAGGGGTGAGAGAGCTGTAGACCATTCCAGACCGCCTCTGATAGAATCGCTCGCAAATCTCTTTCCGGAGGAGAGCGCTATGAAAATCACCGTTGGGTTTGATTGGCAGACTTTGACCCGCCGCGAGTTTCTGGGGACTGCGTTGCGGGGAGGGGCGGCTCTGTTGGGAGCATCGTTGCTGCCGCTCGACTCCGTGTTGGCACAGTCGAAGCTTAATATCGGGATGATGAAGATCGGCGATCTCTCGCCGTTCTTTATCGCCTTAGATCGCGGCTTCTTCAAAGAAGCGGGGCTCGACATCCATGCGACCGCGATGATCGGCGGCGCGGCCATCGCTCCGGCCCTGGCATCGGGAGCGCTCAACATCGGATGGTCCAATGTCGTTTCCATCGTTCAAGGTCACCAGGCAGGATTCGACTATCGGTTTATCGCCAACGGAGCCGTTAATAAACGCGACACTCACGAGGTCTTCGGCCTTCAGGTAGCGGCGGATTCCCCCATCCGGTCAGCCAAAGAGCTGGAAGGAAAAATCTGCGCCTCGAACACGCTGCG
>JAUXIP010000355.1 GCA_030620935.1 Deltaproteobacteria bacterium
ACCACGACCATCTGTGCGATGCTTCCTTTAGTTCTTTCGCGAGGCGCGGGGTCGGAGCTCTATCGTGGATTGGGATCGGCCCTCTTGGGAGGACTGGCGCTTTCCACGTTATTTACGCTTGTCCTGATTCCTACCCTTTACTCACTCTGGTTGGATGTGGGGGCGCCTGCAGCCGAGGGAGTTCCCGATATGGTCCCGACGGAAGAATCTCATTTATAACGTTTATGACTTCGAGTGTGATTGACGGTTTCGAAGGGACCGCAGTGAAGGAGATCGGCGGCGGGGCTCTATCTACCGGAGTTGGATCTTGCCGAACTTTTCTTTGAATTCCTTCTCGACGGCTTTTAGGAGTTGTTCTCTGCGCTCAAAAAGCCGTTTGTGTTTTCTGGGAGGGTGTTTCGCTAGAGCATAGGCGGTGAGGATGGGCAATCCGATGGTCGAGTCCACGTAACAGACGACGGAATCGATTAGTTTATCCGGGTCGATCTTGCCCCAACTGACCGCCTCGGCCGGGGTCGCTCCTGAAAGTCCTCCGGTATCGACCCGTGCATCCGTGAACTGGATGAAATAATCGTGTCCCTTCTCCTCCAAGCTCATCACTTCTTGGATCTGGGGCTCGGTCTGAAGGAGGAAATTTTTAGGCGACCCGCCTCCCATGATGACCGCAGCGCTTTTTCCGCCTTTCCGCTTGGCGTCCAGGACGATTGCCGTGGATTCATTGACGTCCAAAGAGACATCGAACTTGAGTTGATTCCCTTTGAGAACCAGGGCCGCCACGTTCATTCCGATAGAGCTGTCTCCGGGAGCGGAGGTATAAATAGGAACTCCGTATTTATAGGCAGTGGCCAGTATGGATTTTCCCTCCGTCCCCAGCACCTTCTCCCGTTCGGCAAGATACTTGCCGATGAGAAAGTGAAGCTCCGAGGTGCTCATGCGCTTCTGAAACTCGGGGGTCGTAAAAAGCTCGCGGAAAAAATCGTCCGTGGAGATCAGGATGTCATAATCAAAAAAGATGTCGTAGATCCTGACGACTCCTTCTTTTCTGAGGATGACGTCGTCGGCATGCGGCGTGCCGCGGTGCATCGGAAGTCCGATGGCAAAATGGGTGTCGTGGTAGAGAATGGCCCCGGTGCTGACGAGCCAGTCGATAAAGCCGTTTTCAATAAGGGGAACAATGGCGGAGACGCCAAGCCCGGCAGGCGTCAGAGCACCGCTCAGACTCCAGCCGATCGTGACATCCTCTTGAAGGATCCTTTCGTTGAAAAGCTGGCAGGCCTCCCGCAGCCGGCCGGCATTGTATGAGACAAAATTCTCCTCTACCAGTTCCGTGATGGAAACCGAAGGTTGGATCGGTTTGGGGTCGATCTTTTTCCCTGTCAGAAGCTTGTTTTTGCTCGCCATTGCTCCTTGTTAGGAAATATTCATGAGGTGTGGAATTGCAGTATACAGGCCGGCCACTTTCTCGTGATGGAGTTTATTTACTCCAGGATGGCGTTAGCCCGTCTCTGCAGGTAGGCGTTGCGCACGGCGCCGTAGAGATCGATGACGCTTTCTTCTACTTGCTGGAACTCCTCGAGGTGGAGGGACCGGTCGTTGACCGTATCGGTCGCGGCGATACCGACGGTCGCCCCTATAGGGATGAAGTAATTGAGCGGGTTCATAGCCCCGTCTGCAAGATAGCCGATGCCGTCGCGGACCGTCATCACCTGCAAGAACGGAAGGACCAGATAGGGACCGGGACCTGCGCCGTAAACTCCAAATGTCTGGCCGGTGTCTTCGTCGCTCTGCTCGATCCCTAGCCCGTCCTTGGCAACGTCAAAAAGGCCGGCGACACCAATCGTGCTGTTAACGGTAAAACGAGCCACTTCCCGTGTGGCTCCGCCGAATTTGAGCTGGAGAAGATTGTTGATCAGGCGTCTTACCACATCGAGGTTGTCCAGAACATTCTTGATGCTTATTTGCACCGGATCGGGCAGAACGGTATCATAGCCTCTGGCCACGGGTTTGAGGACGTAACGGTCCAGCTCACGGTTGAAGTTGAACATCGTCTCATTAAACGGTTCCCATGGATCCTGGTCCAACTCCTCGATCACTATGTCCTGCCCGGTCCTCGGCTTCTCGGCCGCGCCTTCGGCAGAAGGTTGGCTCTCTTCAGAGGCGGCCTCTGAAGAAGAGGCGGCCTCTGAGTAAGTGGTGGAGACTTCCGTTTCCGCGGCGATCAGTATAGCCAAATGGCCGGAGGTACCAATGCCTACGGCTATGAGCAACGCAAGCCTGCCTAAAGCTTGAAGAAATGAATGACGCGCTGAATGAATTTTTTCCATCTCGTTCTCCATTTTAATTACATGAAGTTGTTGTGTAAATCAAGCTCTTTTTCTTCTAAGTTGAATCCGATCCCTTAAATCGTATGCTAAAACTATGCCAGATCGAGATGAAAAGCCGCAGAAGCGAAATCGCTTAAGAATCAAGGGATTTCTAAAACGTTAGGTCAGGCTATCAGCCATTCTTGAACAGGCCAGGTGACAAAAACGTATTTTTGCTGGTCGAGAATAGACCGGCTTCCGGTCGCTTCTAAAGTTTGCAAACCTCCGGTTAATTGGCTATTTTAAGCCGTGGCAAAGGGAGAAAAACCAAAAACAGTGGCGCTCGGAGTTTCAGGCGGGATAGCCTGTTACAAGGCGGCAGAGCTCGTTCGCTTGCTGGTTCGGGACGGTTTCACGGTGCAGGTGATTATGACCAAGGATGCGATGGAATTTGTCGCGCCGTTGACGTTTCAGAGTCTTTCCGGTCGGCCTGTGGCGACTGAGACATTCAGCCTGACACAGGAATCCGAGATAGGACACATTCACCTGGCCGATCAAGCCGATCTTTTCGTCATTGCCCCTGCCACCGCAAACATCATTGGAAAGATCGCTGCGGGCATCGCCGACGATCTGTTGACCACCGTGGTCATGGCGACTCAGGCGCCGCTGTTAATCGCCCCTTCCATGAACGTCCACATGTACTCCAATCCGATCCTCCAGGAAAATATTCGCAAGCTGAAAGCGTTGGGCTGCCATTTTATGGAGCCGGCGGAAGGGTATTTGGCCTGCGGTTACGAGGGGAAAGGACGCCTGCCTGAGCCCGACACCATCGTAGACGAGATCCAAAGGTTGTTAAAAAAAAAAGATTTGGTAGGTGAAAAGCTCCTGATTACCGCCGGTCCAAATCATGAGCCCCTGGACCCCGTCCGCTATATCTCCAATCGTTCGTCGGGAAAAATGGGTTACGCCCTTGCGCGGCAGGGCATGAGAAGAGGCGCAGAGGTGACTCTCATCAGCGGCCCGACCTCGCTGGCTCCCCCTGCCGGCGCTC
>JAUXIP010000231.1 GCA_030620935.1 Deltaproteobacteria bacterium
CCAATGCCACAGGTGTGAGTCTGTGGTACGGGGCTTGCTCATCTATTTGCCACGACATTATCCGATGTCACTCCAGGTTGTCAATTTGACAATGAGGGGCTCATTCCCATGTGGCGCGGCTACTTCCTGGGAGAGCCGACCTGCCTGTGCCGACACAGCAGACAGGGATCGGGCTAAGACAGTCTGGTGATCCGCGATCAGGTCCTAGGAGCTATATTCTATCTCTCGATTGCAGCATACTGTCCCCGGAAATCCATAAGGCTCCTTCCGTCTCGCAATCCCTCAACCAAGCCGGGCCGCCGTGAGGCTTATCAATCGAATGGAGCAAACTGCCACCCGAAAATTGCGTCGCAGTGCTTGCCGTGAAACAGGCAGGCGGTGAGCAAGTTGAAAAATCAAGAGGCCCTAAGCTCTCCACACCTCGGACAACCCTTGGGGTGACAAGCACCGCAGTAGATCTTACCGCACTGGCAACAAGGATCGAAGCATTGCTTACAGATGATGTGGAGGCGATCATCGCAAACCAAGTGGCCTCTTCTCGGATAGAAGCAAACCTCACAGGGGAGACTGTCAAGCGATCCCAGTATGGGGTTGTACGTCAGGGGGAAAGATCTTGTTTCCTTTCGCCTTTTAATCAGAAGCCAGAAGACCTGGGTAACGGTTTCAACCCGCATGAAAGCGATGGGCTCGATCTGCAGATCTAGATGATATTTGCCGATCAGATCTTGCACTTTATCCTTTAGCTCCCTCTCAATCGCCTCGATCCTGCTGTGGATGTTTTCTTTCTCCTCCGTCGTCGAAGCCTTTTTTTCCAGGACCTGGCGGTGCTCCCGCATCAAGGTCTGGTAATAATCGTGGACGCGTCGGATGTCTCGGTTGAGCCGGCGTTCCAGGCTGAGGAGAAAATCCTGCAGCGCTTCCTTTACGATTTCCCGCTGAGCCCGCAAGAGGGCCCTCAGGACCTTATCCTCATTTTCACGCTCCGCCTCCCCTAGAGGTTCTTCGGCGTTGTTGACCATAAACTCAAGAAGCTCCGAAGGGGGCCGCCTGACAGAGACGTTGAACTCATTGATCAACGAGGCCACGATGCCTTCTTGTCGGTCATCGGAGCGGGCCGTGTATTTGAAGTAAGCCAGGAGATAAGAGACGCGCTTCTGTTCCTTTCCCTCCAGGTGGAAGACAGCGTTGTGTAAGATCACTTTTTCGTCCAGGCGATCTTCAAACTTTTCGAATCTTAGGGGCGAGGCGGGGAGGCTGATGGCGGAAAATCTTCCACGGTCCCCCAGAAGCCGGGTCATCTTCTTGAAAAAGTCGGAATCAAAAGAGACCGGAATTCCTTCTTCTTCCAGGGAAAAGGAAAGTTTCACATGCTCCGGCGCCTTCAGCAACCTTGAGGCATCCGCCGGGAGAAGCGCTTCCAGACTATGTTCGTGGGGCTCAACAAGCGCCCCGCTTTCGCTCAACAGGTCGGCAGTAAAAGTAGCAAGCGATCTCACACCTCGTAGTCCTCCCCAAAGATCTCTCTGTCGAGTTCCTTCGATCTGAGATAAGAGGACCTGGCCTGCACCAGGCTCTGCCCGAGGGCCTCAAAGCGAGCGTGCGCGTCGGCCTGGTCGTTGCTCTTTAGCCAGATCTCCATCACGATTTCCTCGAATTCCCGATCTTCACCCAAATAGCCAAGAAGTGGCTCGATTTCGCCGATGACCATCTCAAACATGTTGATCTTGTTCTCCAGGATATGAAGGATATGATCCTCGATGGTTTCTTGCACTGACAGGTTGAAGATGAAGACATCCCGGCGCTGTCCAATACGGTGTAGCCTGCCAACGCGCTGCTCAATCCGCATCGGATTCCAGGGGAGATCGAAGTTGATCAAGATATTGCAGAACTGGAGGTTCCTGCCCTCTCCGCCAGATTCGGTGCATAGGAGGACCGGGACATCCTCGCGGAATCGTTGAATGGCCTCGTCCTTTTCCCTGGCTGGGTAATCACCGCTAAACACCGCAAAGGGAAAGCCATGCTGCTCGAGCAAGGAAGCAATGGAGCGCAAGCTCTTCAAGTATTGGGTAAAGATGACTTTCTTTTCCTCTGGGTTTTTGCAAAGGATCTCCAGGACCGCTTTCTCCCGGCTGCTTTCGCCCACGGCCTCAATCAGATCGAGAAGGCGGTCGAGTGGTTCAGGGTAATCGGAGCGCAGCCGGGTGAGGGTCCCCTTCAGTGCGGAAGGGCTGCTTCCGGCCTCTCTCATGAGGAGTTGTACCAGCGGTCCAGAAAGTGAATCGGAACGCGCCCGAATGAAGTCTGTGATCCCTTCATAGAGTTGCCGTTCGGCGGCGCTGGGCTCCAATCTCCGCGTCACCGCAAACCGCCGTGACAACTGTAGGGCTATAGCGCTCCTGGTGTTGCGGATCATCACGTCGCGGAGAAGTTCGCGAAGTCTTTCCTTGTTGGCGGGCGACCTGGGATCGCCCCGCTGGACGTATTCCTCTTTGAACCGCCGCTGGGTCTTGAACTGCCCCGGCTTGAGAAGAGTAATCAGATTGAAAAGCTCGATGAGGTTGTTCTGCACCGGTGTCGCCGTCAGGAGAAAGACGAAACGCTTCTTGACCTCGTTGACCAGCTTCCAATTCAGGGTATTTCTATTTTTGAGGTGATGCGCTTCATCCACGACTACAAGATCGTAAAAGTTGCTGACGACCCTAGCAAAGTTCTTGCTTCCCTTGGCAGTATGGATCGAGGCGATGATGAACGGCTGCTGCCAGAACCGGTCCGGTTCGGCATTCAACAACGGATCTTCGGTAGTGACGAATGCGATCCCGAATTTTTGGCTCATTTCCTCCTGCCATTGGGAAACAAGTGGCGCCGGAGTTAGGACAAGGATATTTTTGACCATTCCCCTTAAAAGGTACTCCTTCATCAGGATTCCCGCTTCGATGGTCTTTCCCAGGCCGACTTCATCACACAGAAGAACCCGCCCGTGGAAATACTTCAGCACCTTTTTCGCTGTCTCAATCTGATACCAGTACCGCTCCACTCCCTGGATGGCGCTGAGGCAAAGGAGGTCATCAAAGCCGCTTTGAATGCCAAGGTAAGCATGATCAACCCGCAATTGGCATTCCCTCAATGTTCCTGGGTTTTGCAGCATAGCGCTCAAGGCGGAAAAGTCCGACAAGGCAAAACGGATGGGAACGGTGGAAGAAGGCAGCGGGGTTGTGGAAGGGGTGGCTGCTGGCGGCGTGCGGAGCTGTTGAGATGCAGCCTTTTCCGCTCGGGACTCTTTCTTTCGATCAAAGGCTTTTGCGTCTCTCCGTGCGTGTGAGACATGTAACGCCATGGCTTCCCGTGCGGCGGGTTCACTGTTCCTTCGGGATGAAAGCCGCGTGACCCACCGATTGTGTTCCTGGAGCCGGATGAAATCTCTGACTACATCGAGCACTTCTCTTGCTTCTCGGGGAGAGTCCATGAGAAAACGCTTCTGCCTTTGAAGTTTTGTTGCGATAGCAAGGTGCTCCTTGGCCTTTGCTATGTTTCCGTTCTCCGCTTCGATACGGCTCAGGAGTGCGTAGTCACGCCAGTAGGAGGCGATCTTGATCCGCTCCAGCAGCCAAGGCCGGGCAAGCCTCAGATTTCCCAGTTGGTTGATTGCCAGGGCGACAATGTCATCGAGGAACCCTATATCGTCGGGGAACTGCTTGAGGAGTCTCACCAGGCAACGATAGGCCTTTTCAGGCTCATTGCGTTTGAGGAATCTTTGGTGTGCCCTGTAGGTTTCGTCGGGGTTTTTGAAGTAGGGGTCCACAGGCGATTTTTACGCGCGGCTCGGTGCTTTTGTCAACCTTTTTTGGTCTAATCCCACAAACTTGAGCTCGTTTCTGACTATGGTGGTCAAAACGATCTGGATCAAGCCCGCCGTGAACATGTCCCGGAGATCCGCAGGCAACTATCCACCAACTATGGACATCCAGCGGCTTGAGGTCCTCCTGTTTTAATTAATCGTAGGAGCCATACTCTATCCCTCAAGAGGCCGATTGGGGTTGGATCTTGAAATATGGACGTACCTTTTTTCGGCTCTCTTATTAGACCCATTTCATACCACAAAACATCCAGCGCTCAAGCAGCACCAGAAACCTCTCCCGGTCTTCGTTGTCCCGGTATATTGCCTTGCGTTCATTGCCCCGGGAGGTGACGTTGTAGTACGCTCCGGGATATTCGATCCGCAGTAGGCGCGCCATGTCCTAGCCCGTACCAAAAGCGAAAATAAGATTCAATAGACCCGACGCCAATAATGGCGAGCCGGTGGAATCCCGCTATAGTCCAAATTCCTTCATGGCATTCGGATCCTGAGTCCATCCTTGGTCCACCTTCACGAAAAGTTCCAAATAAACCTTGCAACCCAACAGGCCCTCCAGTTCCTCCCTCGCCTGCCTACCTATTTCCTTGAGCATCGCACCTTTCTTACCTATGAGAATCGGCTTATGGGCTTCCCGCTCCGAGTGGATGGCAGCCTTGATGACCACGAGATCCTTCTCGGGCTTTTC
>JAUXIP010000384.1 GCA_030620935.1 Deltaproteobacteria bacterium
AGCGCGGTCATCTGGGGCGGCTAACGGGCCCGATCCACCGATATCTCATTGAGAATGGCAGACTGCGCTCGCATGTTCGTCGTCAATACGTGAAGGACTTGCGAGAGCGCTGGATGCTCTATCCGGATCCTCTAGAGCGCCACCACAAGTCAAGAATGTTTACCGGAAGAGTAACGGAACTTCAGTGTGCGGAATGGCTTGAGACGCGTGGATGGAGGATTGTAGGTCTCGAAGCTCTCCGCCCGGGTTCGGATATCGAAGCCGTTACCGCTTCGGGCACAGTCGCTGCCTTTGAAGTGAAATCCATTGGTAGCGAGGACGACGACTTCGCGATGATTCTGCGCAGCATGGCACAAGGACCGTCCGCGGGCTCAGTTTCCCCATACGTTCCAATCAACTATCTGCTCTTTCGTGTTTACGAGGCGGCAAAGCAGTTAGCGCAATTCAACGGGCACCGGATCGCCGTGGCAGTCATCGACGACCTAACCTGGTGGCGCTTCGAAATGCAGTTGCAGAACCACTGGATCGACTGGGCCAATCCGACGTTTTTAGCTCACGACCCAGAATGGGAAAAGTTCGTGAAGGAGCAAGAGAATCGCTATCCTGAGCTGAAGGCCGAGCTGCGATCTGTCGTGGGAGGAATCAACGGGGCGTGGATCATTAAGCGAGCCTACGGATACGAATACCATCTGGAACAGGAACTGAGCACAGGTGGCACCTAACCCTTGGGTTGAGAAGGACGCGGCGGACCGCGCCTATCACCCAAAACGTTAGGCCCTACCAAAAGTGGAAAAGTCCCCGCCGGTTTGACTTGCCCCCATCCATCTGGTAGGGATTTTTTGATGCTAGGGGTGTCTGCCTAAGGCAGACTGAGAGCCAGCTTGAGGCTGGTAACCCTCTGAACCTGATCCGGATAGTGCCGGCGTAGGGAAGCGTGAGAGTCGCAGTTCCTGCACGACAGGACGAACTTAAAACCGTATTCCCTGGCCACAGGAGTGGTCAAGTCGGATACGGTTTTTTTAATTCAATGAACATTCAAATCAACGGCGAGCATAAGGAGATTGCAGACGGGCTCAGTGTAGCCCGACTGCTCGAAGAGCTGCAGATCCGTCCCGGCAGGGTCGTGGTAGAGCTCAACCGGGGTATTCTTACCCGAGAAGCTCACGAGGGGACTTTTTTAAAAGAGGGCGACGCGATTGAGATCGTCCACTTTGTCGGGGGAGGATAGGAGGCAATATATGGAAGATGTATTTAAATTGGCGGATAAAACTTACAGGTCGCGTCTCATCGTCGGGACCGGAAAATACAAGGACTTCAATGAGACTCAAAGGGCTATCGAGGCCTCCGGAGCGGAGATCGTTACCGTTGCCGTGCGTCGGGTCAATATCACGGACCCCAACAAGGAAAACCTGCTCGACTATTTGGATACAAAGAAATATACGATCCTCCCCAATACCGCAGGATGTTATACGGCCGAGGAGGCCGTTCGCACCTGCCGTCTAGTGCGCGAGGCCGGCGTAGGGAATATGGTCAAGCTCGAGGTCATAGGAGATGAGAAGACTCTCTTCCCCGACATTCCAGCTACCCTCGAGGCCGCCCGCCTGCTGACCAAGGAAGGTTTTATTGTTCTACCCTACATCACCGACGACCCGGTCACGGCGAAGAAACTCCAGGAAATGGGCTGTGCCGCAGTCATGCCGTTGGCTGCGCCGATCGGCTCCGGTCTGGGGATTTGCAACCCCTATAATATTCGCATCATCTTAGAACAGGCCACTGTTCCCGTCATTGTCGATGCCGGTGTGGGAACAGCTTCTGATGCCTCCATAGTCATGGAGATGGGCTGTGACGGCGTGCTCATGAACACGGCTATCGCCAGCGCCAAGGACCCCATCTTGATGGCCGAGGCGATGAGGCTCGCCATAGAAGCGGGGAGAAAAGCGTTCTTGGCTGGGAGAATCCCCAAAAAACTATACGCCACAGCTTCCAGCCCGCTGGAAGGCATCCTCGGGTGAAATGCCCTTTGCCATTTGATCTTTATCTCATTACCGATCGCCGTCAGACTCAAGGAAGAGATCTCCTGTGGGTTCTGGAACAGGCATTGGAGGGGGGAGTTAAGGCGGTCCAACTCAGGGAAAAGGATCTTGGCGGTCGCAATCTCTTTGTCCTAGCCGAAAAAACCAAGAGGCTCTGCGAGCGCTATCAAGCGACCCTTTTTGTCAACGACCGGGTTGACGTTGCTCTGGGAGTCGAGGCCGACGGTGTTCAACTGGGAAGCGCTTCCATGCCTGTAAGAGCCGTGAGAAGCCTTGTCGGAGAGGGAAAACGGATCGGGGTCTCAACACATTCCTTGAAGGAAGCGGAGGAGGCAGAGCGAGCAGGCGCCGATTTTATTCTTTTTGGCCCTGTCTACTTCACTCCTTCCAAGGCCGTCTACGGGAAGCCTCAGGGCCCGGGTAATCTGAAAAAAATAGTGGAAAAAATCTCTCTACCCGTCTATGCTATTGGTGGGATCAAGCCGGGCAATATAGGCGAACTAAAAAAAACCGGGGTCCAAGGGATCGCCTTGATTTCTGCAATCATAGGAGCTTCGAATCCACTGGCGGCGAGCCGAGAAATTCTTAGACTCCTAAGAGGGGAGTAGCTTTTATGATAGAGGTTGCAGAGGAAGTCATAAAGTACTTTCAGGCGCATCTTCTGGCTACCCTTGTCGTTGCTCCAGTTGCAGGATTCTTGGCTATGAAAACAGTAGCGCACGATGCCAAGGGGGGCATTATTTTTTACGTTATCGTGGGACTGCTGGGCTCTTTTCTGGGGCAATATGTCCTTATCTACTTTGGACTCAAGGAATTTTTATTGGAGAACGTTGCTGATCTTAGTCTATTGTTTGATATTCTTGCCGCCTATCTTGGTTCTTTTATCCTTGCTACGCTCATCCACTTCGTCAAGCCCTTATGAGCCACCCTAGCTCAGTTGGTAGAGCAACTGATTCGTAAT
>JAUXIP010000414.1 GCA_030620935.1 Deltaproteobacteria bacterium
CGCACTCTTCATAGCGCTGCGAGCGTGAAAGACCCCACCGCGCTAAGGCTACTTTATTACCGTTACGTCTCTCTGGGTCTGGCCTTCCAACCCGAGGTGAAGAAAGTGTTGATGATCGGCTTGGGCGGCGGTTCTATGCCGAATAAATACCATAGGGAGTTCCCCAAGTTGGAGATCGACGTTGCCGAGATCGACCCCGAAGTTATTCAGGTCGCCAAAAAATATTTCTCCTTCAAGGAAGGACATAGGCTGCGTGTTCACGCGCAGGACGGACGACTTTTTCTGACTCGGACACGAGCCCGCTATGACCTGATCGTGTTGGACGCCTTTAACAAAGATGCCGTCCCTTTTCACCTAACCACGCGCGAATTTTTCACGACCGCAAACCAAAAACTCACTCCAAACGGGATCCTGGTAATAAACGTGATCGGGGCAATCACCGGTAAAAAAAGCAAGATTACCCGCGCTATTATCAAGACGCTACGCGGTATTTTCCCGCAGATCTATGTCTTCGCCACCCGTAGGGCCACCCACGTCAGTCTGGACATGACCCAGAATATCATCATCATAGCCACCAAAAACTCCCAAAGACTCAAGATCGGCGAGATCGTAAAACGCGCCGAATCCCTAGGCCGAGATCTTTTTCCAAAGCCCATAAACGACATTGCGGTCTCATACTACGACGCAGCAATCTTGGATCACGACGTTCCAGTGCTTACCGATGACTTCGCCCCGACGGATAGCCTGCTTCATCCTTAGTGTTCTCCTGGTTGCTTCCTGCGTTTTTCTATCTCCCGGGACGCCTGAAAGAACCGTAAGGGTTAAGATCTTGGCAGATCCGAAACTTCAGGAGGAAAATTTCTACTGGGTCGAAGGGGTTCGGGGGATGGTCGAGGCAGCCTCGGACTATTTTGAACAGGAGTTTGGTATTCGCCTCGTGATCCTAAAGATAGCCCCATGGCCGGAGGGGAAAGGGATCTCGTCAACAGCACTTTCACTCTCTCGGCTCAAAGCACAGGTCCCTCTCAAAGACCCAGAGGGAAGCTACGACCTTATCATTACCCTCACCGGCGAGTGGGTCAATGTTTATCGCGCCAAGGCCAGGGTGGATCGCATTGGAAACTGCCAGCAAGGATTAGGCAATTATATCGTCAGCTCCGTATCAGATCCGCTCAGTTATCACGGAGGGGACCGAGAGCCCACTTACGACGTCGTAGCCCTTATTCATGAACTGGGTCATATCTTCGGCGCTGAACACGTTCTAGACACTGATTCCATTATGCATGAGGATTTTGACTTTCGGACGGAATTCGACCAAAAAAATCGGCAGATCATTCTGAAAAACAAGTTTTGCCCGTTTGCAAAAAGGGGGGGGTAAGCAGAAAACTCCTGTTCCCCCTCGCTTTAGTGCCCCTTTTGATTGGAATGTGGGCTGAGTGGGCTCCCTGAGTGGAACATGGACGGAGCAGCGGGCACCCGCCGAAGGCTTGCGAAGGATGAAAGCCGGAACTGACCAAAGGGAATTCCGGAAGGTTCATCCGAGCAAGCCCCGGCAGGGTCGCTGCGGGAGTCCGTGGAGCGAGGGGAGTCCCGAAGCCAACGTCTGGCAAGCAGGACTATCCTCAATCAGGCTATGTTAGAAAATATCCGCATCGTCCTCGTAGAACCCAAAGGCTCGGGCAATATCGGCTCCGTCGCCAGAGCCATGAAGAACATGGGCGTCAAAGAATTGGCCATAGTGGGTGGCGGACGAACTCGGAGTTTTTGGGCCAGGGCGATGGCTGTCCACGCCGGCCACATACTGAAACAGACGAGACGTTTCAGCACCTTGCGCGAGGCTGTAGGCGACTGCGGTTTAGTGGTCGGGACGACTTGTCGTGGCGGACTTTACCGCAGCCACAGCCAAACGCCGCGGGAAACAGCGCCGAAAATCGTCTCCGCGGCACGCGCAGGAAAAACCGCTTTGGTTTTTGGCCCTGAGGATCACGGATTGAGCAACCGGGACCTCAAACATTGCCAGTGGCTGATCGCTATCCCCGGCCATCCGGATTATCCTTCTCTCAATGTCGCGCAGGCTGTTATGGTCTGCCTTTACGAGATATTTCTCTCGTCGTTGGACAAAGTCACGACGAAACCCGTTAGCCGTGCAGCCGCAGAAAACGTCGAACGGCTCTTTGACAGGATGAAGCGCTCTCTTCTCAAAATAGGCTTCTTGGATTCTCAGAACCCCGAGCATATTCTGCTGGCGCTGCGCCGTATTCTAGGCCGCGGCGGATTAGAGGAAAAGGATGTCCGTATACTCACCGGTCTTTTTCGACAGATCGAATGGTATGCGGAAAAAGGGTGGAAGGTCGTGAAGGAAAAGGAAAGCAAGGGGATAAAAATTCGCTAGGCCTCCGCGCGATGGATCAGGTGCTGCAGATGACCAGGCAGGCGAAAAACTGACACTCGATTGTTATCGTGATGGAGGGAAATCATGGCAACAAACAGTAAACCTCCAGTTGGCGTGAGTCATAAAATCAAACAAGTCGGAAGGATCGACCTTCCAG
>JAUXIP010000397.1 GCA_030620935.1 Deltaproteobacteria bacterium
CGCGTTTTTGAAGGGCGCTCTTTCGGAGCCGAAGGGGAAGCTGTAGGAGAAGTCGTGTTTAATACCAGCATGACCGGCTACCAGGAGATCCTGACCGATCCGTCTTACGAAGAACAGATGGTCGCCATGACCTATCCCGAAATCGGCAATGTCGGCGTCAATCCTGAGGATGTGGAGTCGCGAAAACCCTTCGTCAAAGGATTTATCGTCAAGGAATATTCTCCTATCCCGAGTAACTGGAGGGCCACGCAGCCTCTACATGAGTATATGATAGAACACGGCATCGTAGGCATTGAGGGAATCGACACCCGTTCCCTTGTGCGCCATCTGCGTGATCGAGGCTCTCAGGAGGCTATTATCTCGCCCCTGACGGGTGATCCGGGACCGTTGGTGGCGAAGGCCAAAGCCTCGCCCGGCCTTATCGGCCGAGATCTCGTCAAAGAAGTCACCTGTCGGGAGTCGTATGGGTGGACTGAAGGTCGATGGGAATTAGAGAGGGGATACAGAAAGACAGGGACAGAGACAAAGGATTTCTTCGTTGTCGCCTATGACTATGGGATCAAATTCAACATCCTTAGAGGCCTTACGGAGTCGGGTTGTAAGGTTAAGGTAGTCCCGGCATCGACCCCTGCCGAAAAGGTCTTGGCCTTAAAGCCCGACGGTATTTTTCTCTCGAATGGTCCAGGAGACCCCGATGCAGTGCCCTATGCTAAAGAAAACGTGCGGAAACTGATCGGGAAAAAGCCGATCTTCGGCATCTGTCTGGGGCACCAGATCATGGGGCTGGCCTTAGGAGGAAAAACCTACAAACTTAAGTTCGGCCACCATGGAGGGACTCAACCGGTCATGGATCTCACGACTCGAAAGGTGGAGATTACAACGCAGAACCACGGATTTGCCGTTGACGCCGACTCTCTCAAAGGAGCGGCGGAGATAACTCATCTCAACTTGAACGACAACCCCGTTGAGGGATTGGCGCATCGTGAGCTGCCGCTCTTTTCCGTTCAGTATCATCCGGAATCTTCTCCGGGGCCGCACGACGCCAGCTACCTCTTCGGAAGATTTGTCGAGATGATGACGAGAGAACGCGGATAAGTGGAGGATCATGCCCAAGCGAACCGACATCAAATCGATCCTCCTCATCGGCTCCGGACCTATCGTCATCGGGCAGGCCTGTGAGTTCGACTATTCCGGCACGCAGGCCTGCAAGGCGCTTAAAGAAGAGGGCTTCCGCGTCATCCTGGTTAACTCCAATCCCGCCACGATCATGACCGACCCAGACCTTGCCGACCGCACCTACATCGAGCCGATCACCGTGGATGTCGTGGAGAAGATTATCCGCAAAGAACGGCCGGATGCGTTGCTGCCCACCGTGGGAGGGCAAACTGCCTTGAATGTCTCCATCGAGCTGGCGGAGCAGGGGATTTTAGATCGTTACGGAGTGGAGATGATCGGGGCCAAGCTGGAAGCGATCAAGAAGGCGGAGGACCGCGACCTATTTAAAGCAGCGATGAAACGCGCCGGGATGGACCTGCCGCAAAGCGGGTATGCCCATAACTTGAACGAAGCCTTGGAGATTCAACGCGAACTTAGCTTTCCGGTCATCATCCGCGCCTCGCGAACCTTGGGTGGAAGCGGCGGCAACTTTGCCCATGACGCAGATGAGTTCAAAGAGGTTGTCCAGTGGGGCTTGAACATCTCGCCGGTCCATGAAGTGTTGGTCGAGGAATCGGTTTTGGGCTGGAAGGAATTTGAACTTGAGGTCATGCGTGATCACAAAGACAACGTGGTGATCGTCTGCCCGATTGAAAATTTAGATCCGATGGGCGTCCATACTGGTGACTCCATTACCGTCGCCCCGGCCCAAACGCTCACGGATAAAGAATACCAGATCATGCGCGACGCCGCCTTGAGAGTCATCCGAGAAATCGGAGTGGATACCGGCGGCTCTAACATCCAATTCGCAGTTCATCCTCAGAATGGGCGGCTGGTGGTGATCGAGATGAATCCCCGGGTTTCCCGCAGCTCGGCCCTGGCCAGCAAGGCTACCGGCTTTCCCATCGCCAAGATCGCGGCCAAGCTGGCGGTCGGTTATACGCTGGATGAGATTCCCAACGATATTACGCGCGAAACCCCGGCCTGCTTCGAGCCGACGATCGACTATGTGGTGGTCAAGATCCCGCGCTTTACGTTTGAAAAATTTCCCAGCGCCAAGGACATCCTGACCCCGCAAATGAAATCGGTAGGAGAGGTGATGGCCATAGGGCGCACTTTTAAAGAGGCCCTACAAAAGGCGATACGCTCCCTGGAGATCGATTCGTACGGCTTTGAAGAGAAGGTTGCGCTTGGGGAAAAGCATCGGGAGGAAAGCGTCAAGATTATCCGCCAGAAATTGGAAATCCCCAACGCCCAACGTCTATGGTTCGTTGGCGATGCGTTCAGATCGGGGATGACGTCGCAAGAGATTTACCAGCTGACCAAAATCGATCCGTGGTTTTTGGAGCATATCCGCCAAATCCTTGCGGCGGAAACATCAATCAGGAAGACCACAGGAAAGAAGGAGAAATGGACACCGGAGTTTTTTCTTGCTGCGAAGCAGATGGGTTTTTCCGATCGCCGCTTAAGTGTTCTTTTGGATCGGAAGGAAGAAGACTTGCGATCTCTTCGGCTTCAAAGCGGGGTCCGGCCGGTTTTTCGCACAGTAGACACTTGCGGAGCGGAATTTGCCGCTTACACTCCCTATCTCTATTCGACCTATGAAGGGGAAGACGAGTCTAATCCTTCAAAACGGAAAAAAATCATGATCCTCGGAGGGGGACCGAACCGGATCGGCCAGGGGATTGAATTCGACTACTGCTGCGTCCATGC
>JAUXIP010000387.1 GCA_030620935.1 Deltaproteobacteria bacterium
ACTAACATACACGTCCGAAAAGATGAGGGGGTGGCGGGAAAGGGCGTCTGAAAGGCTGCTGCCTCCGCTCAAATCCTCCGCGATCGATTCGATAGCCTTTTTCATCCTGGGATTCGTCGTCTGTTCCGCGATATCCTGAAAGGATTGGAGGATGGGAATGCCGGCTCCGATGGATGTGGCAATGTGGACTGTAAAAGTGATCAACTCCCTCCTTTTGACTCGCCGGCCGACAAGTGAACTCTGACCTTCGGCCGACTCCGGCTTGGCGGCAACCAGATACAAATCCATTTGGCGGAGGGTCAAGGCCAGTTGTTCTTCGTCATCCGCAAGCATGATTCCGCCCAACTTCTGCCCCGCTAGATTCCGCGCCTGATAGTTAAAACGAAGCATTATATTCCCAGCGAATTTCTAACTTCCGGATAGATCGGTTTCCCAGTGACTGCTCATACCGTGTAGGCAACACGAAAAATCTCATCCACGGTGGTGATCCCTTGCCTCGCCTTTTGAATGCCGTCTTCCATCATCGTCGTCATCCCTTCTTCTCGGGCCTTTTGGAGGATGGTCTGAGAGGAACTTTGCTGAGCGATCATCTCGGCGATCGCTTGAGAGATGCCAAGAACCTCAAAGATCGCCATGCGTCCTCGATATCCCGTCTGAAAACAGCGGGGACATCCTTTCCCTTGGTAAAAAGTGTTGTCTTGGTTCGTAGGATCGAGGTTTAGCATCTCCAGCACTGCAGGTTCCGGTTTCGTCGTCTCCTTACAATGGATGCAGATCATTCGCACGAGCCTTTGCCCGACCACAGCGACGAAGCTTGACGCCATCAGATACGGGTTGACATCCATATCCAGCAATCGGGGTATGGCCCCTACGGCGTCATTGGTATGGAGGGTGCTGAATACCAGGTGGCCGGTCAAAGCTGCGCGAATCGCTACGTCCACGGTCTCGGCGTCCCTCATCTCCCCCACCAAAATAATATCGGGGTCTTGCCGCAAGATCGCACGCAAGCCGGAAGCGAACGTCAGTCCGGCCTTGGGATTGATCTGGGACTGGTTGACATTCGCGATTTCATATTCCACCGGATCTTCCAGAGTCACTGTGTTCTTTTGCCCCGTATTCACAAAGGTCAAGGCCGAATAGAGAGTCGTCGTCTTGCCCGACCCGGTGGGGCCGGTCACGAGGATAATGCCGTTAGACCTCTGGACGCACTTTTTAAAGACTTCGAAGGCGGACGGTGACAGCCCGATATCTTCCACGCCCACAACCATCCGCTCTTTATCCAGAACCCTCATGACGACCTTCTCGCCGTAGATCGTGGGAAAGGTAGAAACTCGAAGGTCATAGTTTCTTTTTTCCATAGAGAAACCGATTCGCCCGTCTTGGGGAATACGACTTTCCGAGATATCGAGGTTGGCCATGATCTTGATTCGGCTGATCACCGGAGGCTGAAGGGCCTTGTTGATATTGAGACGGAAATGCAAGATTCCGTCGATTCGAAAACGGACTTTCATACCCTTTTCACCAGGTTCAATGTGAATGTCCGTCGCTTCTTCCCGAACCGCATCCCTCAAGAGCGCATCGACCAATTTTACTACCGGCAGTCCTTCGGTCCCCTTCCCATCGGCCAGCGACTCGCGGGCCTCCTGTCCATCGTCGTCACCCGTCGTCTGTACACGCCGCTCCGCCCGAGTTTCGTAATGCTTCTCGATTGCAGCCTCAATCTCCGACGCAGGAGCGTAGCGGGCGTCGACATAGAGCCGGGTCATGAATTGGAGTTGGTCCAAAGTGGCAAGCTCAAAGGGGTCGGCCATAGCGACTGTGAGCCGATCCTGTGAGAGAGAAATGGGAAAAAGTTTGTGCTTAAGAGCAAACTGACTGGGAACCTTTTCCAAAGCTTCCAGATCGACGCGTACACGAGTTAGATCCGCCCGCTCAATACCGGCATCTTCAGCCATCAAGTATTGAAGGGCCTCTGAACTTAAACCGTACAGCTCCTGAAAGAGATTAAGAAGCTGTTTTCCCGTCTCCTCATGTTCGTGGACGGCGGCCGCCAACTGTTTTTCCGTAATCAGCCCTGCATCCACGGCAAGCCAGCCGATCCCTCTCTTTTTGCCTAGTTGGTTGCTTTCAGCGACCGGGCTCTTCTTTAGCGTCTCTTCTTTGCCATCCATCGTCGCTACCGTGTCATCAGTTTTTCATTACCAAGGGACGTATTTAGTTGACTTCTTATGAACTTAGCGATTATACTAGTGCATAATATAAAAAGCAATTATAAATAGATGTCAGCTAGTACCTAACCTAGCAAGCTATAATAGCTTTTTATCTGTAGACAGGATTCTGATGTACAGTCCCTCCCTCCTTTGGCGACGGGCCGTTCTTAAACCGTTCTTTCAATCTGAAGAAACGTCGATCTCAAATCCAAAAAACTCTTCCAGAGAGCGTCTCAACCTTCGCCTCATCATTATCATTCCTGCAATATGGATCCTGATTTCACTCAGCGTCGGTCTCCTAGCTATGAGCCTGACGCAATTCGCCCTCAGCGCCCCGACACCGAGCTCTAAGGAGCTTCTTTTTCTCCGCCTCACGATTGTAGGATCATCTCTCCTAGCCGGGCTCCTCGGGGCTCTTCTTGCGTATGGCATCACCAAGCCCATCCGCAAAATCATCTCGGAAGCGCAAAGAATGATCCAATACACAGAACCCGACCTCCCAACCCTGAAGGCCGAAAATGAAGTCGGCGCACTTTCAACCCTCTTCGATCAAGCCTTTGTCTCTTTTGTCGAACTCGTCCAGGCAAGAGAGATCCTGGACAACCTCCACGAGGGCATTGTCGCCCTGGACGAGAAGGGAAAGATCGCCGGATTGAATCTCCAGGCCCAAAAGATCTTGGGGATTTCCCTCACCGAAGGACAACAAAAAAGTTTCAAAGAGCTCTTAAGCAACTCAGCCGACAACTGCATA
>JAUXIP010000180.1 GCA_030620935.1 Deltaproteobacteria bacterium
AGGGTCGCTGCGAGAGACCGTGGAGCGATGGGAGCCTCGAAGCCCGTTATGTTCATCTCATCTCCTCAAAGTGCATGGCTAAGATGGGGACCAGTTTCTCAAAGTAAGGGAGTTTTTCGAGGTTGCGTTTAAGGCGTTTGAGCGTAGGTGGTATGTATTTTAAATAGCTGGGCTTATCCTTGACCGAATCCAGGTAATAAAAGCGCCCTACGACTTTAAAATCCCGCTGAAGCGCAGACAGGAGGTAAATCTCAAAAAATTCGTCTCGATCCCCGACATGCTCTCCCATCTCCTCTCGCTTTTGTAGATAGTAGTGAAACAGCTGTTTCTCCATATTCGTCTCGACTATGCGGTCGGTCTCACGATCATTCAGAAGAGAGGCCAAGTCGTATTGGGGTGGCGCCAGAAGGGCATCTTGAAAGTCGATGACGACCACTTCACCATTGTGAACCATTAGATTCCAGCTGTGGTAGTCTCGATGGTTGAGACAAGGAGGTTGTGTCTCTAGGCGGCGGGCGATCTTCATAAAGGTCTCTGTGAGCGTTTGTCTTTCACTTTTAGCTATTTTATCCCCCGGCCTTTTCTCCAAGCCGTATTCGATGAAATGGTCGAACTCCCACATGTAAAGACGCAAGTCGAAGCGCTGCTGGAAGGCAATGCAGGAAGGGTCGCTTGCCCGGGTTCCGAGAATCTGAAGCCGCACGAGCTGGTCGATAGCCCTTTCGTACCATCGGAGGACTTGAGGCGCGGCAAGCTCCTGAACTTCATCCCAGAGAGAGCGATCACCCAAGTCTTCTAAAAAAACAACCCGTTCCTCGACCCAGTGGTCATAAAGATCGGGAACCCTCACTCCTACCTGCTTGAGAAAACGGTGGAGATTTAGAAATGGGAGTTCCTTTGGCGGCTCCTTGAATAGTGCCAGTTCGTCTGAGGAAAGGGGGAGGGAAGGGCCGGTAAGCTCCATGACGATAACGGATTGAGGAGAGTTGCGACCGTCCAGTACAGCACGGTAGTAGCGTCTACTTGAGGCGTCCCCGGCGAGGGCCTGGAGCGATGAAAGCCGCGCCCCGCTTCCGAATATGGTTTTAAGCTTATCCTCTACAAGTTTCTCCATATTTTTCATTTCGTTGCCCTTGGCTTCTCTGCACCCCGGTTGTCGAAACCTGCTCTGTCGGCTATAATCCGCATTGATTATGGATTTTCCTAGAGCATTTATCGTACTTGCCCTGTTATTTGTATTTTACATCTTCACACAATTCTATCTCTTTTTTCGCCTCAGGGACACCTTGGCTGCGCGAGTGCGGGATGGTAAAAAGCTAAGACTTCTTTACACTTTTATGGCGTTGTTTTTTGTCTCTATGATCTTAATCCTTCCCCTATGGCGGCATCTTTTCGGCTCGTATGCTTACGACCCCTACAACTCGGTTTACCGTGTTCTCTTTGCCGCCTGTGCGATTTGGGGCTTTGGCTCCGCTGGGTTCGCTCTTTTCCTATTGGGCTACGAATGTTTTTGCCGGTTTTTTCCTGTGCGTTCCAAGCAAAGTCCGGCAGCACCGAATCTTCAAAGGCGCAATTTTATGAAAGCAAGTTTGGGTGTGGCTGCTGCCGCCCCCTTTATCATCTCCGGCTATGGGGTTCTTTTGGGACGCCGCCGATTTCAGGTCGAACATTTCGACCTTCCGGTGCAGGGTCTTTCCTCTGCCCTTTCCCAATTGTCCATAGTTCAACTTACGGACGTTCATTTGGGCCCTTTCATGGCGGAGGAGGAGCTGGCCGCCTATGTGGAGACGGTCAACCAGCTTCAGCCGGACCTGATTGCATTGACGGGAGATTTCGTTTCGAGCGGGATCGAAGAAGTTCCTCCCTGTGTGAATACCCTAGCAGGATTGAAAGCCCGATACGGGATTTTTGCTTGCCTGGGCAACCATGACGTCTATGCCCGTGCAGAAAATGAGTTGACTCGTCTTTTTGCTGAAAAGAATATCCATGTTCTGCGCAACCAGGCGGCTTCAATCCCGGTGGGAAACACGGAGCTCAATGTCCTGGGCATCGACGATATGCGGTATGGCGCCAGCCCTAATCTCTCCTATGCCTTAAAAGCTAGTCAAGGAGATCCTAGAGATCCCGGTGAGGTCCGCTTATTGCTCTCGCACCGTCCGGAGGTTTTTCCGGAGGCTGCCGGCAAAGGGATGGACATCATCCTTGCGGGTCATTACCATGGTGGTCAGGTGAAGCTTGCTCCCGGTCCGAAGAGTCTTTCCATAGCCCGTCTGATTACTCCCTATCCCGAGGGCCTCTTTCGCCTGTCGAGTCGCTCCAATCCCTCCAGCTCCAGCAGGAAAGATGCCACGCTTTTCGTGAGCCGGGGAATCGGAACCACCGGTCTACCGATCCGTGTCAACTGCCCGCCACAAATAGCCCATCTGACACTCAGGAAGGCGTAAAGACTGAGGTTTAAGCCGTTCCAGTCGTTCAAGTGGTTCAATTCGAAAAAGGACTTTGAACTGTTTGAACTATTTGAACGATTTGAACTCTTAAGTTGAGCCGACACCGTCGGCCTCAAACGTCTCAGGTGCCCCCAAAGCCGATAGTGACTTTTCCACCTTCCACGATAACGGGAACCTGGCGGCGATTGTTGGTGAGTTGGAGCATGCGCTGCAACTCTCTAGGATCCTCTAAGACGTTAATGAATTCAAAAGGAACTTTGCGTTTGGAGTAGTCCTCACGGGCACTCGCCGTGTAGGGTCAGAGGTCCTTTCCGAAAATCAGAACTTGCGTAGCCATAAATTCCTCCGCAGCGGTCTCCATACAATTTAGCGATGATGTTTAGACAGAGATAGAGACCGCCTCCCCTCTCTTTTTCGCTATCTCTGTCCCTGTCCGCTCTTACTAACCGCCAAAACGGGCAAATTGCAAGCCCCTAGCCCATATGTTAGGAAGGTTTATCTCTATGGCCTTCAAAGTTGCTATCGCTCAGATTAATCCACGACTGGGAGATCTCAAGTCCAACCTCTCCCTTTATGAGGAGAAGATCCGCCAAGGAGTTAGAGAAGGGGCGGATCTTTTGCTTTTTCCTGAGTTGAGTCTAACCGGCTATTTCCTGCGCGATATGGTTCCCGACATAGCCCTGAAGCTCTCTTCACGGGAGGTAGGGTTGCTCAAGAAGCTGAGTCGGGAAATAGCCTTTGTGGCCGGAGTGGTTGAGGAGAGTTCCGACTACCGCTTTTACAATGCGGCGGTCTATTTTGAGGCAGGGGAGATCAGGCATGTCCATCGTAAGATCTATCTGCCGACTTACGGGATGTTTGACGAACAGCGCTATTTTGCTCGGGGCGACCGCCTGCGGGCGTTCGACTCCAAGTTCGGCCGCATGGCCCTTCTTGTCTGCGAGGATCTTTGGCACCCGTCAACGGCCTATCTGGCTGCTCTCGATGGGGCCCTGGTGATCCTCTGCCCCTCCTCCAGCCCTCTCCGCGGTATTACAGAGGGTCATAGCCAAGACGACAATTCCCGCTACTGGGAGATGATCAACCGGAACTACGCCGAGACCTTCAGCCTTTTTATGATTTATGGAAACCGGATAGGGTTCGAGGACGGGGTTGGTTTCTGGGGAGGGTCGGAGATCTTGGATCCTTTCGGTCAGACAATGGCCAAGGCGAAATATTATGACGAGGATTTCATCATCGGCGAGGTAGCTCTGGAGTCTGTTAGGCGAAAGAGGAGCATGGCCCCTCTCTTGCGTGACGAGGATATAGACTTCACGATCAACGAGCTGATGCGCATACGGGAACGGCCGGATTTAAGGCAAAAGGTAAAAGGGAAAAGTAAAAAGGCAAAAAAAGGGTCAAGGAAAAAATAGAAGTCAGAATTCAGAATAGAGAATTCAGAATCTATAAGATTCCAACTTCTGAATTCTGTATTCTCTGTTGCCATGGTTGAAATCCCAACCAACGTAAAACTTTTGCGTCAAGTCCTCGTCTCCTTTATCCGCAATGAAGTCGAGAAAGTAGGCGTCCGCCGGGTGGTCGTGGGATTGTCCGGTGGCGTGGATTCCAGTCTGAGCGCCATGTTGGCTGCCGAGGCCCTTGGGCCCAATAACGTCTTGGGCGTTCTCATGCCTTATAAAAGTTCTAATCCGGACAGCCTGAGTCATGCACAGCTGTTGGCTCAAGAAGCCTCCATAGAATCACTAACCATAGATATCACCTCCCAAATTGATGCTTATTTCGAGCACTTTCCTGACGCAGATCAGAAGAGGCAGGGAAACAAGATGGCTCGAGAGCGAATGACGATTCTCTATGACCATTCGGCTCGCTGGAATGCCCTGGTGTTAGGAACCAGCAACAAGACGGAATTGCTCCTCGGCTATGGGACGCTGTACGGCGACATGGCTTCGGCGATCAATCCTCTGGGTGATCTTTATAAGACTCACGTTTGGGCCTTGGCCGAGGCGGTGGGGGTTCCGGACGTCATCGTGCAAAAAAAACCTTCGGCGGATCTCTGGGCCGGGCAGACCGACGAGGGAGAGCTTGGGTTCAGCTATCGCGAAGTCGATAAGCTTCTCTATCTCATGGTGGACCGGCGCTATTCGCGCGAAGAGCTTGTCGACGCAGGTTTTCCTGAAAGATTTGTGGATGATATTACGCTCAGGATCATGAATTCGCAGTTCAAGAGGCGCCTGCCTGTGATCGCCAAGGTTTCGCACCGCACCATTGACCGGGACTTCCGCTACGCGAGGGACTGGGGGAAGTAAGTCAGCCGCGCGGAAACATCTTTCCTGGCCAATGCAATACAATCGTCATACGCTCCCAGAAAGGACAATGCGTCACGTTCACGCACGCTTCACCTTCCTCGTCCGGTGCATTGACCCGTCAAGATATTTCCGCGCGGCTGGGTGGGGAGGAAGGTATTAAGGCATGCCTGGAACCCTTTATGTTATCGCTACTCCGATCGGAAATCTTGAGGATATTACTCTCCGGGCGTTGCGGATTCTTAAAGAAGTGGATCTCATAGCAGCGGAGGACACGCGTCAAACAAAAAAGCTCTTAAATCATTATGGCGTCCGGACCCCGCTGACGAGCTATCACAAGCACAACGAAAAAACTAAGGCCCCTTCCTTGCTGGCGCGTCTTGAGCAGGGCAAAAGCATTGCGCTGGTATCCGACGCCGGCACTCCGACTCTCTCTGATCCGGGTTACGAGCTTGTACGTGAGGCGATAAAAAAGGGATTCACAATTGTGCCTGTTCCAGGCGCTTCTGCACTCGTTGCCGCTCTCAGTGTAAG
>JAUXIP010000089.1 GCA_030620935.1 Deltaproteobacteria bacterium
CTAAGCCTCTTTATCGCATTATTCATTGCAGTCCGCCATCGGGAGAACATTCAGCGTCTGATCTCAGGAGCGGAGCCCAGATTTAGTCTCTAGTTTTCGATAATCACTTCAACTCGACGGTTTTTGTGCCGCCCGTCCTCTGTGTCGTTGGGGGCTACCGGCGACCGGGTTCCAAAACCTCTCGAGGTAAGGCGGTTGTTGTCAACCCCTTCCCTCCCCAAGGCCTCGGCCACGGACTGAGCTCGCTTTTCCGAGAGTTGTTGATTGTAAGCTTCCTGATCTGCCCGCTCCCTGCTGGCGTGGCCTTCAACAGAGATACTTCTGCCGGGGGCCTGTCGAGTTACGATGGTAGCAATCTCTCTAACCCGTTCACTTCCCTCTGGGGTGAGATCGGCGCTATCGAATCGGAAGTTCACGCTGGGAAAATTAACCGCCACTCCCCGATCGGTTTCCCGGGCCTCGATGTTACGCCGTTTTAGCTCTTCTATGAGGGCACGGTTTTTGTCGAGTGCTCTCTTCTGCTCGTCCAGCTTGGCCTGTTGCTCCTGTTGCTTCTGTTCCTGGCCTTGAAGCTGATCCCCGATGAGGGCGCCGGTGCCAAGCCCAAGTGCGCCGCCTATAGCGGCTCCCGCGCCTGGGCTTCCTACAGCGCTACCAATAATTCCACCGACGGCGGCTCCTCCGAGGGCGCCGATTCCCGCTCCTTTTTCCCGCGTGGATAATGGACCCGAGCAACCGAGCAAACCGCCTACCACGAAAGTTCCCACAATCGCTGTCAGTATAAGTTTCAATCTTTTGCCCATAATCAACTACCGCTTGGCTTATGGAACTTTAATTACCATTCGCCTTTTTGTTGTCTTAAACGTTCGTTCTCTTTTCTGAGTCGTTCCAGTTCGGCTTGATTCTGGTCCGATTCTTGTTGCTGGACCTGTTGAGTTTGTTCCTGGGCCATCAGTTGGTCACCGATCAGAGCGCCAGCTATGAGTCCAACAGGCCCACCAATGAGGGCTCCGGCAGCGGCGTGGCCAACAGTGGCGCCTATGATCGCCCCTGTTCCTGCGCCCAATCCTGCCCCAATGAGTCCACCCTTTTCCCTGGTACTTATAGGTTCAGAGCAGCCCGCTAAAATGCTTGCGAAGAAAAACACCACAAAAATAGCCGGAATCCGCTTACCCATTCTAATGTCTCCTTTCAAATACTGAGCCGAGAGCAAGTTTTTAATATTCTTGCTGCTGCTTTAATTTCTCAAGTTCTCTTCTCTGACGTTCCAATTCGGCCTGATTCTGCTCTAATTGTTGTTGTTGCTCCTCTTGTTTCTGATCCTGGCCCTGAAGCTGATCACCGATAAGAGCGCCGGTCCCGAGGCCAAGCAAGCCGCCAATAGCAGCTCCTGCGCCCGGACTACCGACAGCGCTGCCGATAATTCCGCCGGCCGCGGCCCCTCCGAGAGCGCCTATTCCCGCCCCCTTTTCCCGTTTGGTCAGCGGGGCGGAACAACCCACAGTAGCAACTAACAGAAATAGGACAGCAAACACCGCGAGCGTCTGTTTCATAAATCCTCCTTGTTTCTGCCCACTTTGAAAAAGAATAACGGCATTTTACCAGAATAAGGCTATAGCTTCAAGTTTAAATTAACGACCCTGATCCGTCGATAAGGCATCGACCTGAGCTCAGCCGAAGGGACGGCTGCTGCGTTGTCGCTTCGGGCTCGCATCCTCACGTACTGTGCCGTGTACGCTCCGGTGCGATCCGACACTAAGATGGGGGCCGCCTTGCACCCGCCTCCTTCTCGACGGCCAGGGTTTTTAAGATGTTGCAAGCTTGCGCACGGATTATGGAACGACCAATCCCAGCAAACCTCCTTACCCTTTTGATGAAATAGGGACGGGCAAGGTTTACCCCGTACCACAGAACGCCCCGTACGTGAGGTGCGAGGATGAACCCCCAACGAGAGGGGTCGTGTCGGGGGCGAGGCTCGTTCGGGGTGAATGTTCTGAAGTCCCGCCAAAGGGGGGCAGTGCCCTAAAGCCACGGAAGTAAGTCTGTGGTACGGGGTTTACCTGTTTCTATTGACATCGTAGACTTTATAAGTCTATAATTTTTTAACTCAAAAAAGTAGTCCGCGCAAAGAAGCTAAAGAGCCATTTTTTTCCGGGATAGAAAGAGGGGGAAGCCATGGGAGTCGCAACTAAGGAGACTGTGCTTGAAGCTTTGAAAAAGGTCCAAGATCCGGAGATTCACCGGGATATTGTAAGCCTTGGAATGGTCAAAGACCTCGAGGTGGCCCAGGGAAAAGTCTCTTTTACTGTCGAGCTCACCACTCCCGCCTGCCCCCTAAAGGAAACCATTCAAAACGACTGCCAAAAGGTATTAAGCGGCCTCGAGGGGATTACAAACGTGGAAATATCCTTTGGCGCTCAGGTCCGCGGGAGCAAGTCCGGTGCCGGTCAAACGGACTTACTGCCCACGGTGAAGAATGTCGTGCTTGTGGCAGCAGGCAAGGGAGGGGTGGGGAAATCCACGGTGGCAACAAACCTGGCTGTCGCTCTGAAAATGCACGGGGCCGCCACTGGCCTCCTGGACGCGGACATCTATGGTCCTTCCATACCGATCATGATGGGTGTAAAGGAAGAACCCAGCAAAGTGCCTGTGAATGGCGGCTTTAAGCTTGGACCGCCGATAGCTCACAACCTGCCCGTCATGTCGATCGGATTTTTCCTCGATCCGGAACAGGCAGTAATCTGGCGCGGACCGATGTTGGGAAAGGCTCTGCACCAGTTGATGGCGGACGTCTATTGGGGTGATTTGGACTATCTCGTCGTCGACATGCCTCCTGGGACAGGCGATGTGCAGATCACTTTTTCTCAGCAGCTCAAGGTCAGCGGCGCGCTCCTTGTGGCTACCCCGCAGGACGTTGCCCTTGCGGATGTGATTCGGGCCAAGAATATGTTCGACAAGGTCATGATTCCTATCGTCGGGATGATCGAGAACATGAGCTATTTTATCTGTGATGGGTGCAACAAGAGGCATGAGATCTTTTCCCGTGGGGGGGCTGAGCGCGCTGCCGAGCGCTTCAAGATCCCCTTTTTAGGTGAGGTCCCCATCACCTCTTCCATCCGACAGTGGGGAGATAAGGGGGTCCCGATTTTGGTCAAGGAGCCGGAATCCGAGGTCGGCAAGATTTTCTTACAGATCGCATCCAAGCTGGCCGGTCAACTCTCCGTGGTCTCTGAGACAGCAAAGCGGGCCCAGTCGCTGAAGATTGTCTCGAGCTAGGTGTGTCCAATGGCAAAGTTTCTTCCAACCGAGATTAACCACATGAAGGAGAAAGGGCTGGTGCGCATATCCTGGGATGACGGCCATGTGGGAGACTATCCGAAGGATCATCTTCGTGGCTATTGTCCCTGTGCTCTCTGCCAGGGGCACGGAGGGGCGATACAATTTAATTCTTTTCCGGATGCGAAACTCTCGGAAATCAGCGCCGTGGGAAACTACGCCATCCAGTTCAGTTGGCAGGACGGACATAACACGGGCATATACACCTTCGATTATCTGAGATCCCTTTGCCCATGCGCGGAGTGTCAACGGTCTAAAGAGGTATCAGGGGAAAGAAAGGAGTAGGAAAAATGGCGACGAAGGAACAGGTGTATGAAGTGCTTCAAACCTGCTACGACCCGGAAATCCCGGTAAATATCGTGGACCTGGGTCTGATCTATGACGTCCAAATCAACGAAGACAAAGTAGCGGTCAAGATGACTCTGACAGCGCCGGGTTGTGGTATGGGAGATATGATTGCATCCCAGGCCCGGCAGAAAATACTCGATATTCCCGACGTAACGGACGCTACTGTGGACCTTGTCTGGGACCCCCCATGGGATGCCAGCAGGATAAGCGAGGAGGCCAAACAGAAGCTAGGGATCAACTGATAAGAATTTATTCCACTAGGGCCCATTAAGAGGGAAGTCTCTACGGTCACATCGCCGAGGATACGGGCCGCGCATCCTAGGCAATCGTCATGGCCGGTACTCATCACGTGTCATCCCTAGGCCTCTTTTGCTACGGCAGCCTCGTAGATCCCGTCGAGGTAGATCCTCCAGGCCATCATCGATTCGCGGGCCGCTTGGAGGGCTGCCTCGCGCTCTATATTGGTTTCCAGGTATTTTTCCAGCAACGTAACGGTCCCGTTGCCGTGGCGTTTGTCTACAGAGTCGTGCAAGAGCCAAAACTCCGCATCCTCGCGAGAGAACGTGAGCTGACGCATCCACCGCTCTGCTTCCAAGGCCGAGAAGTTGCCGCAGCTTTGATTGTTGGTCATTTCCAAAACCGCTTTGGCCGCTGCGCCCTCAAACCAGGAACGGTTTTTCGTCAGACTCTCCCAGGCGAGTAGCGCTACCGACGTGGTTGGCAAGGGCGTTGCCGATTCAATTTCCTCCTGGCTTAACTCCAATGCTTCACCCATGCGAAGGACCAAGTCGAAATGGGAGTGTCCTTCCAATGCCTCCTCTTCGTAGAGATTTTCTATCACGATAAACTTCCGCATCTCTACTTGCGGACAGTTCCCGACGACATAGGCCCAACACTGCCGGCTGTGGCGGGTAAAAATCCCCCATTGCCGAACCAAGACCTGTGCCCCCTTAGTCGTAAGACGATCCTTGGAATAAGCGACCCATTTAAGGTTAAGTTGACAGTCCGCTACGATTTTTTCCAAGCTTTCCAAAAAAGAAGAGGTGGCTTGCATCATGACCTTCCCTAATTATTCTGAACCTATCACATCACAACCTGTAGGTCTTCGCCCTTACTATTGCTGGGAACCTCCTGTCAAGGGGTTAACCTTGATCCGTCGAGAAGGAGGTGCTTGCTACGTTGTCGCACACAATAGCTGTCGACGCTCCACCTTCAGCTTTCGGCGGAGTAGCTTCAGTCAAAGGCTGATCCGGCTCAGGCGGAGACCGCTGATTGCTGACGGCTGAATGGTTGACATGACGGCCAGGGTTTTTAAGGTGTTGCAAGCTTACGACGGATTATGGGCTTGACAGATGCAAGTCCAAACCTCATTTATGAGGGATGGATGAAGTTCCGCGCCTTCGGCCCGTTGAAGCCTTCCCGGTCCAGGAAGGAGGAAAGGCGCTTGTCTGTCTGAGAGATCCTCAACGCCTGGCCCAATCTTTGGTTATCTCTCCCACTGCCTACTTTATTCTGTGTCACCTTGACGGCCATCGCTCTGCGGTCGATATTCAGGAGGCCTACTGCCGAAGATTCAGCGATATCCTCTCCAGCGAGGATCTGAAAAAGTTTGTAGATCTTCTGGACCAACACTACTACCTCTATACCGAGCGGTTTCTTGAGCATCAGGCGACAATCATAGAAGAGTTCGGTCGCCTTGCGGTCCGGCCTGCAGCCCATGCCGGGGCGGGATATGGTAATGACTCACAAAAACTTACGGCTCAGATCGAAGAATATTTTCAATCTCCCAAAGGACCCGGAGCGCCGGACGTAAGGCGCGATCAGCGCATTCCAAAAGCGATCGTCGCGCCCCATATCGACTTTCACCGAGGCGGGCCTGGTTACGCCTGGTCCTACAAGGCGCTGGCCGAGAGTCCCGGGGCGGATCTTTATGTTCTTCTCGGCACCTCCCATTCTGGCGGGAGCAACCCGTTCACAGCGACCTTGAAAGATTTCGCCACCCCTCTTGGTGAAGTCGAGACCGACAAAGATTTTATTCAAGAATTGCGGGGGAGTTATATCGGCGATCTTTTCGCCGAGGAACATCTTCACCGCACAGAGCACTCTCTGGAATTCCAGGTGATCTTTTTGAAGTATGTCGCTTACTGGAGGGCTAAGGCGACGGGGAAGGAAAAACCCTTCAAGATCGTCCCCATCCTGGTCTCATCTTTCCATCCTTGGATCCAGAGCCACACTCTCCCGGAGCAAGATCCCGTGATCAATAGCTTTCTCAAAAAGCTGCGGGATTTAGTCGAGAGAGAGTCCAGGGAGGTTTGTTTTGTTGCCGGAGTGGATTTGGCCCACGTGGGAGCCCAGTTTGGTGACCAGGATGCCGTGACACCGGACTTCCTAAAATGGGTGGAAGAGGAAGATCATCGTCTGATTGAAAAGCTTGCTGTCCTCGATGCCCCCGGCTTTTTCCACGAAATCGCCAAGGACGGCGATCGCAGACGCATCTGCGGCTTCTCACCGCTCTATTCTTTGATGCATTTGCTGAACGGGTCTCAGGGGAAGCATCTCAAGTATGACCAGGCCTTTACCCCGGAAACCAACTCCGCAGTCACCTTTACCAGCCTCGTCTTTGAATAACCAGCAGAGATAGAGACAGGGACAGAAAAGGAGTTTTTCTCTATCTCAAATCTCTGTCTTCTTCAGTGCATGTTGAGGCCGCCGTCGACGTTGATCGTCTGTCCGGTGATGAAATCGCTGTCTTCGGAGGAGAGAAAGATCACAGTGCCGACGAGGTCTTGAGGAAGCTGGTCTCTCTGAAAGCAGCGTTTTTTCCTTCGGTCCTGGAGCTGCTCGGGTGTCAGCACTCCTTCCTGTTGCGGACCAGAGATGGTTAGTCCTGGAGTAATGGCGTTCACGGCGATGTTATCCGGCCCCAGTTCCCTGGCCAAGGCCCGGGTAAATCCGATCACACCAGCCTTGGACGTCACGTAATGGACAAAGAAGGGTGTCCCGCCAAGTACTGTTCCCGAAGAGATATTGATGATCTTGCCTTTGCCTTGTGTTTTCATGGCCGGATAGACTGCCTGAGCACAATAAAAAAGACCCTTCAAGTTAACCGCCATTACTCTATCCCACTCTTGTCCGCTGATTTCAGAAAAGGGTTTTTTCTTGATGGCTGTGTACAGTCCGGCGTTGTTAAGCAAGACATCGATACGACCATACTTTTGAAGGCTGGCCTCCGCCATGGCCCGAGTCTTATCGGCTGAAGTTACGTCCACAGGTACTGCTAAGGCATCTCCCCCTTCTCCGTTTATCTCATCGGCTACTTTCTTGGCCTCTTGTTCTTGGATGTCGGCGACCACCACCTTTGCTCCCTCTTTGGCCAAACCCAAAGAGTAGGCTCGGCCAATCCCAACTCCCCCACCGGTGACGATAACGACCTCGTCCTTCAAGCCCGTCATGGTATCAAAGACCTTCGATTTTTCTTAGCGTCTCTGCGTAATCTCCCAGCGCCCGATCCAAAGGATACTCAGGCTCGTAACCCAGCTGCTCGCGGGCACGGGAGTAGTCCAGCGGGATCCTGTCCCCGGTGTACGCCGTAGGGTTTTTGCTCCTGGTGAGGCTGATCTCCGCTTTGGGAAAATGCTTTTTTAATGCACTTACAAAGTCGTCGCCGCTGATCAATTCCCCGTACCCGATGTTGAAGGTATCTTCTCTGAGGTTCTCTTTCAGGCATGCCAGGACAGCGCCTTTTGCAGCGTCCTTTCCGTAAAGGATCTCAGCTGGTCCGTAGGGCCAGTTGATGGTGGCGGCCTCGTTTCTCAGAGCCGCTCTCACCATGGTCTGAATGGCCTGCTCCCGTGGTGCCTTCAATCCCGCAGGAGAGGGGCCGTAGAGTGCGGGAAGACGGACCACGATAAAATCAAATTCAAAGCGCCGTGCGTAGGCCCGGCCCACGCACTCTGCTCCGAGCTTGGTGGCGGCGTAAATGGAAAGGGGATGAGGAGGAACC
>JAUXIP010000324.1 GCA_030620935.1 Deltaproteobacteria bacterium
AGGTTGTTGCACGGGCCGTGGAGCTTCTTGAGCGCTGGTCATTGCGATCCTCGGACTCCCTGCATGTAGCCTGCGCGGCCGAGTGGTCGGCGCAATTATTTGTGTCCGCCGACGAACGGCAGTGCAAAGCCGCAAGAGCCTATGGCCTTCGAGTCGAGGAACTCAAGCCGGCATAGTTGATCGCAAAGGACAGTGACGCGAACTGGCCACAGAGAAGATCCGCAAGCCACTGATTCATAATCCGTGCGTAAGCTTGCAACCTTTTAAAAACCCTGGCCGTTGAGAAGGAGGCGGGTACAATGCGGCCCTATCTTACAGGCGGATCGTACCGGAGCGTACACGGCAGTACGTGAGGATGCGAGCCCGAACCGACAACGCGGTTCGGCCGCCCTGAGCAGCTCACCGCCGAAGGGCAGCAACCGTCCCTTCGGCTGAGCTCAGGTCGATGCCTTATCGACGGATCAGGCACTGATTCCAGTGACTTGCAATAGTCTCCATACCTCCGGTATTGTCTCCGTTTGCAACTTCGAGACCGCGGCCAGCCAGCTCTCTGCTAAGCCCGCGGGATAATCTTAAGTATGGACTTAGGCTTGAAAGACAAAGTGGCTATGGTTACCGGCGCCAGCCGGGGGATCGGCCTGGCTACTGCCGAGGCTTTTGCGCAGGAAGGGGCCACCCTGGCCATTTGCAGCCGAACAGAAAAGGCGATCAAAGAAACAGCCGAAGCGATCTCCTCTCGCTACGGCGTAAGAATCCATGCAGAAGCGCAGGACTTGACCCGACCAGAAGCCATCAAGGATTTTGTGAAGGGATCAAAAGCCGCTTTAGGCCGCATTGATATTTTGGTCAACAATGTAGGGGCTGGAATGACCAAGTCCTTTGATGGGCTGACCGAGAAAGACTGGCAGGAGGCCTTTGAAAAAAATCTCTGGGTCGCCGTGCGCTGTTGCCGCGCGGTTCTCCCCGTGATGAAGAAGCAGGGCGGTGGAAAAATTATCAATCTGGCCGCGCTTTCTGGCAAAATTCCACGCCGTGGACAGATCGGCTCCAATGTCGCCAAGGCAGCCTTGATAAACTTAACCGAGAGTCTGGCCGTTGAATTTGGTGGCTATGGGATCCGAGTCAATGCGATTTGTCCTGCAGCGATTTTTACGGAGAGGTGGGAGGAAAGGATTCGTAAAATGGCGCAGGAAAAGGGACAAGATTACGATACGACGGTGGAATCGTTGGCTAGAGATCAGATCCCGGTCGGCCGCTTTGGTGCGCCCGAAGATGTGGCGGCGCTGGCAGCGTTCCTCGCATCGGATAAGAGTGATTTCATTAACGGCGTATCGATCGAGGTGGATGGCGGATTAGGAAGGTCTGTCAACTTCGACGTTCGATAGTGATAGCCTTTGATTTCAATGCTTGTCGGAAGGCTACTCTCGACTGGGTTACCTAAAGGTGTACCCGGATTGGCAAATCAAGTTATATCGAACACGGGGTTTACATTGAATCAAAGGGTGAGGGTTTTTCTCATAAATAACTCTTGTGCGTTGCAACCGAACTGGGGTAGTGATAGGGAAGAGGTGGAAAAAGGCGGCGAGTATACCCAGTGATAACAGCAAAAAAAGAAAGGGGGAAAGCCTTATGAAAATAGGTAGACTTTTTATGGTTGTGTTTCTCCTCGTTTTTATCGCCTGGACGCCGGCTGGGGCGCAGAGCACGATGGCGATGGCTAAAAAGGAAGGCAAGGTCGTTTGGTATTCTTCGCTTTCTTTGCCCATTGCACAAGAAGTTTGCAACCTCTTCAACTCAAAGAAGCTTGGCATCGAATGTGTTTTACACCGAAGCGGATCAGGCAAGCTTTTTCGGCGGTGGAAGCAAGAAGCCAAGGCGAATATCTACAACGTGGATATCCTCCATACTTCGAACATCGGCCACTTTGTGAGCTTGAAAAAGGATAAGGCCATTATCCAGTACCGGCCCAAGGGTACGGATAAGTTTGATCAGAACTTCGTAGAAAAAGGCGGCAACTGGGCCATCCTACGGGCCAGTGTGTACGTACCAGCCTACAATACAAAAAAAGTCAAGAAAAGTGAGTTGCCAAAAAGCTGGAACGATTTTTTTGACCCCAAGTGGAAAGGGAAACTGGTCAATGCCCATCCAAGCTACAGCGGGTTCGTAAGTGTTGGTATGGCCGCCTTGGTCAAGAAATTCGGCTGGGAGTTCTATGATAAACTGGCGGCCCAGAAACCTCGCATCGTTCAGTCGGTTGTGGACACCACCACTTATGTGGTCCGCGGCGAGGCGCTGATGGCCGTGGGGAGTGCGGGTTATAATACCTTTGGCGCTATCAAGAAGGGGGAGCCGATCGCTTACATTTTTCCGACGGAAGGCGTCCCCTTCATTGCCTCCGCTCAGGCTATCTTTGCCAAGGCTCCTCATCCGAATGCGGCAAAGGTCTTTAGCGATTGGCTCTTTAGTAAGGAATCCCAGCAGATTCTGGCCGACAACGGCCTCTACGTAGGTCACCCGGAGATCAAATATCCCAAGGGACAGCCTGCGCTGAAGGACCTCAATCTTATGATTATCTCCCCCGATGAGGCCGTCAAAATGCGTAAGCCGGTCCGGAGTAAATTCCGGGAGAAATTGGGCGTCTAGTTCAGTCTACGAGATGCGGGTGGCGGGTCCCTGAGATCCCGCCACCCGATGAATCCTCGCCTTCAGGGTGAACCTTGGCCAGGGTCCAACCTTCAAGCATCCGCTTCCGCTTTGATCCAACCGCTTCGGTCTGGATCTTCAGTGCCTTTCTCTTGCTCGTCCTCATTGTTGCCCCGATGTATTTCTTGATTCAGGAAAGTCTTCTCCTTCCGGAGGAGGAGGGCGGCGGCTGGGGTATCGGCAATTACATCAATGCCTTCACAACACCCATCTATCGAAGTCCCATTGCCTGGACCACCATTATCTCTTTTTCGGTCAGCTTGATCAGTTTGCTGATCGGTTCGCTCATGGCCTGGGCCGTTGCCCGGACCGATATGCCGTTTCCCGCGTTGATTCGGACCGCGGTGCTGGTTTCGTTTGTGACCCCGCCATTTCTTGGTGCGACCGCCTGGGTGTTCCTTGCAGGTCCCAGGGTAGGATGGCTCAATGTGTTCTTTCGGTTCCTTACGGGAGCGGGGGAGGACGTCTATCTGTTCGATATCTTTTCCATGGGCGGCCTGATCTTCGCGATCGTATTATATGTCTATCCTCTCGTTTTTATCGTCGTCAATGCCGGTCTGAACAATGTCGCCTCTGACATGGAGGATGCAGCCAACATCGCCGGCGCCGGGACCCTTTCGACGCTGGTGACTGTGACACTTCCCCTGGTCCTCCCGGCATTGTTTGCCGGTTTGATCTTGGCGTTTCTGGAGACCGTGATTTTGTTCGGCACGCCAGCGATGCTGGCCATACCGGCCGGTCAGCATGTAATGACGACGCAGATCCGGGCCTTCATGCAGTCGGACGAAAACCAAGTGGGATTGGCCGCTGCCTTTGCCCTGCCTATGCTCCTGGCGGCGGTCTGTTTGCTGTGGATGCGCCGGCGGGCGTTAGGACGGCGCAGTTATGCGACCATCGGGGGAAAGGGCGGACAGCGGCGCCTTCAGAAACTGGGCGGGTATCGTTGGCTGCTTTTTGGACTTTGCCTGCTCGCGCTTACCTGTTCTATTGGGTTGCCTTACTTCGC
>JAUXIP010000284.1 GCA_030620935.1 Deltaproteobacteria bacterium
AGTGAGAAAATGCTACGTAATTGACGTTGGCGCTGTTCAAGATAAGCTCCACACCCATGAGGATGCTGATGGCGTTGCGTCGGGTGAGGACCGTGTATAGTCCAAGGACGAACAAAACGGCCCCGATAATGAGATAAGAGGCGAGGTCGTTGGGGGAGAAGCCGGTGAGCATCAGGTGGTCTCCGTTATTCCTTGATTTCCTTACGGGATACAACCACGGCGCCGATCAGGGCTACGAGCAAAACCAACGAGGCCAGCTCAAAAGGGAGTAAATAGCTGTCTAAAAAAAGATCGCCGATTTTTGCACTGGTCGGAGCGTAGGTGATCTCTTTAGCTTTTACCCAAGAGGTCTCTCGTATGGTCTGTATGAGAAGGAACCCAAGCATCCCGCACACGACTAAAGCCGGGACCTTTCCGACCGCACGGTTGGTGATCCGGACATCGGTGATCCTGTGGGTCAGCATCACGGCGAAAAGGATGATGATCAGAATACCGCCGATATAAATCAATAACTGCACGGCGGCCACGAAGTCCGCGGCTAAAAAAATGTAGAGCCCCACCATGCCGGCAAACGTGCCAAGAAGAGAGAAGGCTGAATGAATAATATTGCGGGAAAAAGCCACCATCGCGGCGGAGCCTAGTGTAAGGAGAGCGATCAAATAAAAAATGACCGTTGCGACATCCATGACGTACTATTTTCTTTTCTGGGGTCCCGAAGAGCCGAAGGCTCTCAGGGTCAATTACAGAAAGATCCCTCAGGGATCAAGGGCCAGTGGACCAGCACCCAGCCCGACCTGGCAAAAGGCAACTAACCTCCCTCGGCACCTGCCCCTCCCACCTTGTCCGGGGTGGCAAACTCATCCAGATATTTTAGTCCAATCTCGACTTTCGTCGCCATCTTGGGATCCGTCTCCCCTCCTTTTTTCGGCTTGTAGAGAGGAGCGGGCTTGGGAACAAAATGTCGAACCAAACCTGCCGGATTATAACAGGCCCCTTCAAACTCCTGAGAATGGCGAATCGACCCGGTCGGACAAACCTCAGCACATAGACCGCAATACATACATTTACAGATATCGATATCAAAGTGAGTAAAGCTGCGTTGTTTGGTCTCTTTGTTGGCTTCGATCCCGATCGTGATGCAGGTAATCGGACAGACCCTTTCGCAGGCGAGGCAGCCGGTACAGATATCCATATCGACCTCCAAAATCCCCCGGTATCGAAGGGGAAGCGTCTCTTGAACCGGCTTTTCCAGCCTATCGGGATATTGGATCGTCATGGGACGGCGCACCAGATGAGAAAAGGTAATGGTCATTCCTTCAAAAACCGTGGCGACCGTTTCTACGATGTTACTCACATATTGAGTTAACGCGCTCATAAGCCTTCTCTAGATATGGGGTTTGAAATAAAGCTCCGGGCGCGCGTGGCGAATCTGAAAGATCACGCGCTTGAAGAAGAGAGCCATAATCGCTACGCCGATAACAAACATTCCGATGCTGAACGGCCGGCTCCCTTGGGGCAAAGCCACCATCCAGGCCGCCGTCCCCAAAAGACAGATAAAGGAGAGAGGGACCATATATTTCCAACAAAGGGCCATCAGTTGATCCACTCTCACTCTGGGAAGAGTCCCTCTGATCCACATGGCGACAAAGACCCAGAAGTAAGCCTTGAGGAAAAAAACCGTAAACTGAAAAATACCCAAAAGGACAGGATTGTTCTGAATGAAAGGTATCACAGGTACCTGCCATCCGCCCAAGAAAAGCGTTGTCGCAACCGCCCCAATTACATAGAGATTTCCCCATTCAGCAAAGAAGAAAAACAGGAACCTCATGCCGCTGTACTCGGTAACGTAGCCGGCCACCAGCTCGGATTCGGCTTCCGGAATGTCGAACGGCGTCCGGTTGCCTTCGGCCAGGGCCGCGGTGAAAAATAAAAAGAAGGCAGCGAAGGTAAAAGGATTGTAAAAGAGAAACCAGTCCCAAGGGGCCCAGCCCTGGGCTTTGATGATCCCCTGCATGCTCATAGTCCCGGCAGCAAAGACGATGGTTAAGATGGAAAGCCCCGCGGGAATTTCATAACTGACGATCTGGGCCGCGGAACGCATCCCCCCCAGGAGAGAAAACTTGTTGTTGGAAGACCAGCCCGCCATCATGACGCCCACCACGACCAGAGAGGTCACGGCGAGAAGATAGAGAATCCCTATATTCAAGTCGGCCACGATCAGCCCGTTGCCGAAGGGTATGACGACAAAGGAGGCCAGAAATCCGACGAAAACAACATACGGGGCCATGATAAAGAGCCATTTGTCGGCGGCGGTAGGAATGATATCTTCCTTGAGGAGATTTTTGATCCCGTCGGCAAGCCATTGGAGGATTCCTTGAGGGCCGACTCGGTTGGGACCGACGCGGGATTGCATCCTGCCCCAGACTCTCCGTTCCAGCCAACTGGTGACCCCGGCCAGTGGAGCGACGAAGAAAGAGAGAACGGCAAAAGCCACGAGCGCCGCAGCAATCAAATAGACGAGGTCGCTGGGAACCCCTTCAAAGTATCCTTCTTGAATAAGCAGACTGGCGATCTCTTGCATGATTTTCTTTGCAACCTACCGATCGATCTCCGGCGCATCCACATCTAAACTGGCGATGAGAGCGATCAGATCCGCCACCATGATGCCTGGGCTGATTTTCTCGATCAGGCTCATGGCCGTGAAAGAGCCGGTGCGAATGCGTACGCGGTAGGGATACTCGCTGCCGTCGCTGATGACGTAAAAGCCCATGTCGCCCCGTGGAGCCTCGACCCGTGCATAAACTTCTCCCGGCGGCGGCTTGAACTTGCGCGCCACCTTGGCGATCGCCGGCCCTTGCGGCAGCATCTTGAGACACTGGCGCAGAATCTTACAGCTTTCCTGCATCTCCCAGATGCGCAATATATACCGGTCGTAGCTGTCCCCCAACGTGCCCTTTTCTCCCGTCCCCACAGGAATGTCGAATTCAAGCTCAGGATAGACTGAGTAAGGGATCTCTCTCCGAATATCCCACTTCACGCCGCAGGCGCGCAGATTGGGGCCGACGATGTTGTATTGAAAGGCGTCCTCCTGGGTAATGACCGCGATATTGGCGAGCCGCTCGATGAATATTTTATTACAGGACAAGAGCCGGTTGTATTCGTCCACGATACGATCGAAATGGTCGAGAAACTCGGTAATCCGGCTGCAGGTCTCCGGCATCAGATCATAACCGACGCCGCCGATGCGGATATAATTGTAGGTGAGTCGCGCGCCGCAGATCTCTTCCATCAGGTCATTGATGGTTTCCCTTTCCCGGAGCGCGTGGATGAACGGCGTGATGGCCCCGATGTCCTGACCGAAGGTGCCGACGGCGATGAGATGGCTGGCGATGCGGTTCAGCTCGCAAGCGATCACGCGGCAGAACTCGCCGCGGCGAGTGACCTCGATGCCTCCGAGCTTCTCTGCGGCCATACAAAAAACCTGATTGGCGAACATCGCGGCCAGGTAGTCGGCGCGATCCGTGTAAGGCACATAGCCGTGCCAGGTCACCTTCTCGCCGATCTTCTCGATAGAGCGATGGAGATAGCCGACATCGGGAATCGCCTCGCGCATGACTTCACCGTCGGTTTTCACAATGAAGCGCAACACCCCATGGGTGCTCGGGTGCTGCGGACCCACGTTGATGGTCATATCTTCAGTATGAAAACCTTCGCTTTCGACGTGAGTCGTATCGTTCATGGTCTTCTCACTTGAGCAATTTCTCTACCAGCGCCGCCCGCTGCGTGCTGATCCCGTCGTACTCCTCCTGCTCCACATAATCTTTAAGCAGAGGATGGCCCACCCAATCCTCCGGCAGCATGATTCTCCTGAGATCGCTGTGGCCTTCGAAGTCAACCCCGAAAAGATCAAAAACCTCTCGCTCCAGCCAGTTGGCCGTCTTCCACACGACTTCCATTGTCGCTACTTGGGGCTTTTCCCTCGGAAGGCCGACCTTAAGGACAATCTGATGGCGCTTGGAATACGAATAGAGATGGTAAACAACCTGGATTTTATCTTCTTTCGGCAGATCTACTGCGGTGAGATCGG
>JAUXIP010000204.1 GCA_030620935.1 Deltaproteobacteria bacterium
CCCCTCTTCTGCAAGGCTAATCATGACGTCCAGAACTTCTTTGATCATCTCCGGGTCGAGGGCCGATGTAGGTTCGTCGAAGAGCATGATTTTAGGACTCATGCAGAGGCTCCGAGCGATTGCCACACGCTGCTGCTGACCTCCCGAGAGCTGGCCCGGGTACTTGTGGGCCTGCTCGGGGATGCGGACCCGTTCGAGATATTTCATGGCGATCTGCTCCGCCTCGTCTCTACGCATCCTGCGCGACCAAACAGGCGCAAGGATCAGATTCTCTATTACCGTCAAATGAGGGAAGAGGTTGAACTGTTGGAAAACTATGCCGACCTCTCGACGGACCTGGTCGATATGCTTGAGATCGTTGGTAAGCTCTATCCCGTCGACTATGATCCGGCCCCGTTGGTGCTCCTCAAGCCGGTTGATGCAACGGATCATGGTCGATTTTCCAGACCCCGATGGCCCACAGATTACAATGCGCTCACTCTTGTGGACGGTGAGGTTGATGCCCTTAAGCACATGATAGTCTCCGAACCACTTGTGTACATCAACCATCTGGATTATCGGCCCACTGGATTCTATATTTTCGTTTATAGACGTTGGCGCGCCCTCCACTTTACCTAGCCCAGCCCCGTTGATCTTCGGGTCCCAATTTTTTCTCAAGAGCGATGCTAAAGCGAGACATACCAAAGCAGAAAATCCAAAAGACTAATCCCGCAAAGGCATATCCCTCTAGGTCAAAGCCCAGCCATTTGGGATCCGTGGTAGCAGCCCGTATCATTCCGAGAAGGTCAAACAGTCCAATAATCAGGACCAGCGTGGTGTCCTTGAACAATGCAATAAATGTGTTGACGATCCCAGGAATAACAATCCTTAATGCTTGCGGCAAGATGACCAGACCCACTATTTTCCAATATCCAAGACCCAAAGAGGCAGCTGCTTCATACTGACCGCGCGGGATAGCCTGGAGGCCGCCACGGACAACCTCAGCCATGTATGCCCCGGCAAAAAGCGTAACGGCAATAAGGGCACGCAGCAGCTTATCAAAGTTCATCCCCTCGGGGAGAAACATAGGCAACATAACGGACGCCATAAAGAGGATAGTTATCAGTGGCACGCCGCGCACAAGCTCAATGAAGGCCACGCAGATTGCACGGATCACTGGCATGGTCGAGCGCCTCCCCAGAGCAAGAACGATACCAATAGGGAGTGAGCCAACAATGCCGATCCCCGCAATCACCAGGGTTAACATCAGCCCCCCCCAATTCTGCGTCTCGACCACAGGCGACCCACACGCCCCGCCGACGAGAAGGATATAGCCTAGGACCGGATAAACGAAGAGCAGAAAAGCCCCCAGCCAGATCTTTCTGGGGAATGAACGCACGAAGAGCAAGAGTGAAGCCAAAATGCAAAGCAGAAAGGCGGTATTAACCCGCCAGCGCTCGGCCTCCGGGTAAAATCCGTATATAAACTGCTCGAAGCGAACCTTAATAAAGACCCAGCAGGCTCCCGCCTGGGTGCAATCCTCTCGTGAATTGCCGCTCCAGTTGGCGTCGATGAACGACCACTGAACTACGGCACGGACAACGAAGTACAGGAGGTAAAAAACACCCAAAGTAAACAAGGCCTGAAAGGGGGATGAGAAGAGATTCTGGCGGAACCAGCCAAAGAGTCGCACGGATGCAACTGGTCGGGTAAAATCCTGACGGACCATTTTCTTATCCAAGCCTTATCCTCCAGCCAGGGCAACCTTCCGGTTGTACCAGTTCATAAAGAGCGAGATCAGCAAGCTGATCGTGAGGTAGACCGCCATGGTCAAGACGATCACCTCAATGGCCTGGCCAGTCTGGTTAAGGACTGTGCCGGCGAACACCGAAACCAACTCGGGATAGGCGATGGCAACGGCAAGCGAGGAGTTTTTCGTAAGATTTAGGAACTGGCTGGTCAAGGGTGGAATGATGACCCGAAGGGCCTGCGGAATGATTATGAGACGAAGCGTCTGGCCAGGTTTTAGTCCAAGCGAATAGGCCGCCTCTATCTGGCCCCGGTTAACCGACTGGATGCCGGCGCGAACTATTTCGGCGATGAAGGCTGCCGTGTAAGCCGACAACGCCACCAACAGGGCAGCGAATTCAGGAATCAAGACCATACCGCCGACAAAGTTGAAGCCCTTCAATTCTGGAAACTCCCAGGAAAGCGGTAAGCCTGTGGCAATAGCCGTAATCAAAGGTGCACCGGCGAGGATTCCGATGGATACATACGGTGTAGGAAAATAGAGACCGGTTGCCTCTCGCCGGCGATGGGCCCAGCGCACAACTAGGATCACGGCCACGATCGCTACGATAAAGGCCAGGGCCACTGCCTCAAAGCCGGGCTCGAGGATAGGTGACGGCATATAGAGGCCACGAATGTTGAGAAATACCGTCTCACCAATCTCAAAGCTCCGGCGGGGTAAAGGGAGTAGCCGAAGAACAGCAAAGTACCAAAAGAAGATCTGCAGGAGGAGCGGGATATTACGAATCACCTCTATATAAGCGGCAGCCAATCGGGCAAGCAGCCAGTTCCCGGCCAGCCTGCATATGCCCACAAAGAACCCGAGGGTGGTGGCAAATACGATTCCCAGCGAGGATACAAGGAGCGTGTTCAATAAACCGACCAGAAAAGCGCGGCCATAACTCGACTCCTCGCTATACTCGATAAGGTGCATAATGATTCCGAACCCGGCGGTGGAAGACAGGAAGCCAAACCCGGAAGCAATGCCCCGGCGTGCGAGATTTTCCAGGGTGTTGTTGACTATGAAGACAAAGAAGGCGATCACCGCCACAAGAACAAGGACTTGGAAAAACAGGGCCCGGTAACGGGCATCGTTCCAGATCGCCGATCGACCTGGGTCCAACTTGTCCTTGGCGTTGACTGACATGAAAAGCGTTTCCGATGAAGGGGACGAGCAAAGACCGGTCGGCGGCAGCCCGTCTCGGTCAAGTGGGCTGCCGCCTCGTCCTGTGTCGATTATCTAACGCATCGGGGGCGCATAGAGGATACCGCCCTTGTTCCAGAGCTGGTTTATCCCGCGCTCTAGTTTGAGAGGCGTATCTGGACCAACGTTCCTGTTGTAGACCTCACCGTAATTGCCCACAAGCTTAATGACTTGATAAGCCCAATCATTAGAGAGTCCAAGCTTCTTTCCGAGATCACCCTCACGTCCCAACAGGCGCTTAATTTCCGGGTCTGCTGACTCCGCTTTCATCTTATCGACGTTACTCGATGTTACCCCCTTCTCCTCGGCAATGATCATGGCGTTGAGGCTCCAGCGAACAATATCCCCCCACTGATTGTCCCCGTGGCGCACCACCGGACCTAAAGGCTCTTTCGAGATAACATCAGGCAGGACTACGTGGTCTTCTGGATTCGCAAGCTTGATACGCTGACCGGCCAATTGGGACCGGTCGGTGGTGAAAACGTCGCATCTTCCCGCATCGTAAGCCGCAACGGTCTCGTCACCCTTTTCAAAGACGACCGGTATGTATGTCATTTTGTTGGCGCGGAAATAATCCCCAAGGTTCAGCTCTGTGGTTGTACCAGTAATGACACATACGCTTGCCCCGCCGAGTTGCCGCCCGCCCTTCACGCCAAGACTCTTTCGAACCATGAAGCCTTGACCGTCGTAATAAACCACTCCGGCAAAGTCTAATCCGAGCGCGTTGTCCCGAACGAAAGTCCAGGTCGTATTGCGAGAGAGCACATCGATCTCTCCAGATTGCAGAGCAGTGAAACGCTCCTTCGCCGATAGAGGCGTGAACTTTACTTTGCCGGCATCTCCGAAAATGGCCGCCGCAACGGTGCGGCACACATCCACATCCAGGCCAACCCAGTTGCCCTTGTCATCCGGATTGGAGAATCCCGGCAGGCCTTGGTTTACCCCGCACTGAACGAAACCCTTGGCCTTGACGGCCTCCAGCGTGGAACCTCCAGCACTCATTGTTTCTTTCTTGACTTCCTTAGAGGAAACGGCGGCTTGTTTACTTGCCGTCTCTTCCTTTTCCCCGCAAGCGGTAGCAAAAAAGCACAGACCTACTGCTAACAGTAATCCTAAAAATTTCATGAGAATTTCCTCCCCATTAGAAATCGCCTGTGATCTTATTAAAACCAAGGCCGTTAATGTAGATTGTGTGGTCCTCCATCCTTATCATCCCAGCTGTTGCGATGTCATCAACACCACGACAGAAGACCTATCGATTTTTCCACTGCGGTTTTCTCTTCTCCAAAAAGGCCTGTAAGCCCTCTTCGACATCGTCGGTTTTTAGCAGCTCGTTGAGGTAGATCTCCTCTGATCTTTTCAGGGCGTCATTAAATGTCCCCATGGAGATTTCCCTTAATCCTTTGAGCGTGATGCGAAGTACCGCTGCGCTTTTCCCTTTAAGCTCATCCAGGAGAGTCTCCAGGGCCTGCCCCAATTCCCCGTCTGTGCTGACCCGGTTGACGAGCCCAATCGCCAAAGCCTCCCGGGCCGAGAACTTACGACCTGTAAGGATCATCTCTGCAGCCCGATGATAACCCAACTGTGAGGGAAATCGTGCCAGGGCCACAGGAGGATAACACCCAACGTTGATCTCCGGGGTAGCGAAAAAACTCTCCTCGGAAGCCAAGATCAAATCGCAGGAGCTGGCAAGCTCGCATCCCCCTCCGAGGCAGGCCCCCCGCACCAGGGCTATGGTGATTTGCCGCAGCGCGACGAGCCGGCGAATCACGCCATGGACTACCTCAAGCATCTCAGGCACCTTTTCCCGGGTATGATCCTTTATATCCACCCCCGCAGAGAAGGCACGGTCCCCGCCCCCGCGGAGCACCAGAAATTCGACCGCATCATCGCGGTCCACTGAATCCA
>JAUXIP010000307.1 GCA_030620935.1 Deltaproteobacteria bacterium
AGAACCGGTCAATGACGTTCCTGCCGGACAGAGGGGGGTACAGATCATCTTTCAACACTTTGCCCTATGGCCGCACATGAAGGTCTACGATGAGCGCCGGTACTCCAACATAGGCTTCCCCTTAAAGATCAGGAGATGGGCTAGGGACAAGATTCATGAACATGTCCGTTCCATTGCCCAAAGCCTCCAGATCAGCGAGGCCCTCTTTGAGAGGAAACCCGATACGTTGTCCGGGGGTGAGAAGCAGCGCGTAGCTATGGCCAGGGCTATGGTCACAGCGCCAAAGATCCTTGTCATGGATGAGCCCTTGAGTAACCTCGACCCGGCCAGCCGGGTCAAGATGCGGGCCGAAATCCGAAACTTTCACAAGGAAAACCGACTGACCACGATTTATGTGACGCACAACGTCGCCGATGGCATGGACCTGGGAGACCGAATTGCCGTCATGCGCGACGGGCACTTCGAACAGATCGATACCCCCAGGAACTTAAAGGATCATCCGGCCAGTCCCTACGTGGCCGATTTCTTCAAGCCTACAGATCTGAGAGTCGCCGAGATGAGACCGTGGGGGAGCCGGTAGTTTCGAGGCAAATTGTCGCAGAACAATCAAATTATATCGACCGCAGGGTTTCCTAACAATCAAACGGCATTAGAGACGGCCCTTATCACGCCCGGTGACGGTGCATGACGGTAGGGAAACTCTCTTCATATGCATCGAGATTACTCTTCAGTGGTACATTGATGGTCCTAGCGGGATGTGCGGTCTCTGCTTGGAAAACGACCTTGGGCCGGGACCACCCTCTCACGGGGCGGATCTGGGACGTGTCCGCCACTGGCTTCGTGGATCGCACGACCCTCGCCAGCCGTCTGGCCAGCGCTCGCTTTGTGCTCCTCGGCGAAAAACATGACCACCCTGACCACCACCTGTTGCAAGCGGAGGTGCTTCGCCGGCTGATTGAAATCGGACGCCGTCCTGCCCTAGGCTTCGAAATGTTCAGTCTCGACGATGCCCCCGCTATTGCCCGGCACCTTTCGGCGGCCCCAAGGGATGCCGCAGGACTGGGAACAGCCGCTTCATGGGACCAACGCGGTTGGCCGGACTGGGCGTTGTATCAACCGATCGCTGAGGCGGCCCTTGAGGCTGGGTTGCCCATCGTCGCAACGAACCTTCGCCGCTCCACTGTGGAGGCCCTGCACCGTGGGAGTGTAGCGGATCTCTCACCGGAAGTGGTACGTCAGCTTGATCTAAACCAGCTGGTGCCTCAGGATATACTGGGGAAAATGGCAGCCGATATACGCAGTGCCCATTGCGGCTATGCGCCAGAGGACCTGGTAGAAAACATGGTCACTGTACAAAGGGCCAAAGACGCCCGCATGGCCCGGAGCATGATTGTAGCCGGCCACAGTGACGGCACAGTGCTGGTGGCCGGAGCCGGACATGCCCGAAAAGATTACGGTATCCCGACCTATCTTGCCGTCAAGGCCCAGGGTGAAACCGTAATCAGCCTGGCCTGTGAGGAGGTGGATGAGGGTAAGGCCGAACCCAGGGCATACGCCATGCGATTTGACAGCAAGGAGTTTCCGTTCGATTACGTCTGGTTTACGCCCCGCCTCGATGATCTCGACCCCTGCGAGAAATTCAAAAAGGAGCTAAAGCAACTAAAAAAGGCCAAGTGAAAGAAAATTGATTTTTCACAGGGCGTTCATACAAGTTGCCCTCAGCGATTATGCCGAATTTTACCTTTAATGGACTGGTGCTCTTTGCCGAACAGATACTGTCACGGTCAGGCCTGCCCAGAGATGAGTCTGAGCTCGTAGCCAAGATGCTCGTGAAGGCGGATCTCAACGGTTACTCGGGCCACGGCATCTCTCATATCCTGTCCTACGTCGATAGAATCAAAACAGGCACTATTCAGCTTGGAACGCGGCCCGAGGTGGTCCGTGAAGGCAAGGCCACCGCCCTCATAGACGGTCATTTTTACTTCGGACAGGTGGTGGCCTATGAAGGTACCAAGCTGGCGCTGCAAAAGGCCAGGGATCACGGCACCGGCACCGTTTGTATCAGGCACTCGGGGCACATCGGACGCCTGGCTGATTTCATGGAGCTTATCGCCGAGTCGGGAATGATCGGTATCGCGGCCGTCAACGTGGGCGGACGTTCCATTGCCTCCTACGGCGCCATGGAATCCTGTGGAGGGACCAATCCCATGGGCTTTGGCATTCCCCGGCGCGGTGGCGAACATATCATTCTCGATTTCGCCACGGCCGCCTCGAGTATGGGGGAGCTCAGAAAAAAGGTGCGGCGAGGAGAAGCCATCCCCCCGGGCGTCATGCTCGACGGCAAGGGTTACCCGACCACGGATTTTGAAAAATTCAACGGCACACCCAGAGGGGTCGTGCTACCATTCGGAGGATACAAAGGATCGGGACTTCATCTCATGGCGGAGATTCTCGGCGGCATCCTTACGGGCAACGGCCTTGGTAAAGAATGGTGGGAAAAGGGCGGATCGGCCATCAACGGCCTGATTATCGAGGCTATTTGCGTCGAAGAGTTCCTCCCGCTCGATGAATTTTTCAACAAACTCGAAGAGCTGGTGGCTTGGATGAAATCAAAGAAGCCGGCCCCCGGTTTTGACGAGATCACACTACCAGGAGAGAACTCGAGAAAAAGGGCGGTTAAAAATTTTGCACAAGGCATCGAGATCGACGACAAGGCATGGAAAGATCTCCGACAATGCGGGTCCGAGCTTGGAGTTCGTGATCTGCCAAAACCTTTTTAATCGGTGAGGTGTGAGCCTATCCCGTCTGTCTTTCCTCTCGCCTCACGCCTCAACTCAGGAGAATAGTGCGAGAAGCCTTTTGGGGGATTCTGCCCACGACTTGATCAGAAGAGCATTCAGAACGATCGTAACCAAAAGGACCGCGAACATGTCTATTGACGCTAAGCCGGTTTTGAGCTACTACCAGCTAAAAATGAAAACCGGACGGAAGATAAGTGGTTCTCAACATTCCTGCGCGCTTGCGTACTGATAGGGAAAACTTATGTTCAGCATAGAGGAAAAGAAATTTGTCGTCCTAGATATTTCAGGGGAACAAGTTAATGCCTGCTACCATGAGGCTGGCACGGACAACAAAGAAAGTCTGATATTTGCGCAGACAGGTGGGGCAGGCACATCAGCCTATATGTGCTGGTACCTGAATATGTCAGCTTTTGCAGAGGCTGGATACCACGTCTATGCACCGGATTTTGTTGGCTATGGACTCACCGGGAAGGTCTCTGGAGAGGCTAGCAGAATCGATACCTCGGAATTCATTTCAGCCTTCATGGATGCCTTGCGAATAGGCGAAGCCCACTTTATCGGGAATTCAATGGGCTCGAATGCCATTACCCGATTCACTATTGAACATCCTGATCAGGTAAAAAGCCTGATACTCACTGGAGGAGAGCCGATAGTTGGGACGGAAGAGTCGCGTGTGGTCACAACAAACCTGGGCAGAACAGCTAGGACTGAATTTGTGAGGGAGATGTTAAATAAGCCTGAAGTCACCTTCGATGATATGAGGAAGGCCACGGCTGACTTCTTCTACGATCCAGATCATCCAGGGATTAAGGAAGTAGCAAAAAAACGGCTTGAAGACATTAACCGACCAGGTATCCGAGAGAAAGCAAGAGATCACGCAATGAAGCAGACAAGCCGCGGGAGGTTGTTTTTTCAGTCATCAGATCTGGAAAAGATCCAGGCTCCTACTTACCTGATCCACGGACGAGATGAGCGGTTTTTCTTTCCTAAGAATGCTGCATCTGTTTTGCTGACATGTGCCATTAAGGTAGCGATGGTCATCCCCAACTGTAGTTGTACTATACTTTCCCATTGCGGGCACTGGCCACAGATAGAGAAGGCAAAC
>JAUXIP010000010.1 GCA_030620935.1 Deltaproteobacteria bacterium
ACCGGAATCGACCAGTGTGTGACGCCCTCGATTTTTAGTAGTCCCATGGTAGTCTCCTTTCACCTGTTCACGCCCGTATGACAATTCTGCAGGACCTGGATGTCCGGCAACTGGGGGGTCAGGATTCTCGCTGTTTCAAGGTCATTCTTCGATGAGGAATCCCGGCTTCCTCGAAAACAGAGCCGACGCACCGAAAGCCCCCAGCTTCATAAAAACCGATGACCGGGACCTGGGCGTGAAGATAGATTTTGTGCGCACCGTGCTTCTTTGCCGTTATGATGGCCCATTTCAATAGTTTCTTTCCGATACCTCGTCCTCGATAGCTCTTTAGAACTGCCATACGCCCGATTTTTGCCGTATTATTGCTCAAGGCAACCCTTGCGGTTCCTACTGCTTTTCCAGCATCGGAAGCCAGGACGTGCAAGGCTCGCTCATCATCACGATCCATTTCAATTTCCTCAGGCACTCTCTGTTCTCTTACGAAGACACGTATGCGAATGGCAAAGGCTCTCTCCAGATCCTTTTCGGACGAAATTTGCCTGACTCGAACAATCTTTTTCACAACTCATTGTATGGCCTGATCACGAGCGAGTTGCAAGGATACCCTTTGCAGACCGGGATCTCGGATGAAGGATACTTTATTTGGTTCTACACTTGAAGAAATTATTTCGTAGTCGTAAAGGTGTTGAAAAAAGGTCGGCGGGTGCAGCGAATGACCCAAAGGAGGATTGATGCAAACGGTAGGGCTCATAGGGCTTGGGAATGCGGGGCGGCCGCTCGGAGAGCGAATTCTAAAGAAGGGCTACGCGCTCACGGTTTACGACCTCAACCGCGAGGCGGTGGACTTTATGATCGCACGGGGGGCGCAGCGGGCCACCTCGGCTCGTGAAGCCGTATCGGAGACCACGCTGATCGTCCTTCCATCATCCATAGAAGTTCGGGAGGTTGTATTCGGGAAAAAAGGGATGCTCTCGGGGGTTACGCCGGGCAATGTGGTAATCGATCTCAGCGGCACCGATCCCGAATGCGCGCGCGAGATTGCCGATAAGCTTACGGAAAAGGGAACATCGTTTCTTGGAGGGACGCTTCATGCGAGCGGCGCACCGGCGGTTGTGATTCCCAAGGGTCTGCTGTCCCTGGTCATCGGCGGCAAGCGAGAAGCAATCGATGGTTGCTTAGCGTTTTTACAGAACCTAGCGCACAAGATCATCTGCCTCCCGGAGCCGTGGATGCCTAAGGCCCTGAAGATCGCGATCATCATGATGGCCACCGCCAGCAATGTTGTTTCGACGGAAGTTTGCGCCTGGCTCTCGGCGCAAGGGATCGACCCGAAACTGTTCCTCAGAGTCTTGCAGACGACGGGCTCTCAAGCATCGGCTTCCCGAATCGAGGAGTTCATGAAGAGAAACAACAGTCACGGAGGGGCGCTCAGTAACAGCTACAAAGACCTTCATCAGGCCCTGGCCGTAGCGGCGAACTTAAAAATTCCCCTTCCTTTGACTTCGATGGCGCATCAAATCCAGGAAATGGGTCGGGCCCAGGGGCTAAGCCGGGACAATAGCCCCGCGGCGATGGGCAAGCTGTATGAAATTTTAACCGGGGTCAATTTAGATATTGCCACGTTGGATGCGGAAAAAGAATTCCCTGCAGCTGGTGAACCCAAGGGTTACTACCTTGGAGATGAGGATGCCTAAGAAGAAGGACAGAGGCCCTTCGCTTACGTCCCGACGGCCCAGGAGGAAAGGTATTTTTTCTGTTCTCTGGTGAGTGTGTCGATGCGGATGCCCATGCTGGCAAGTTTCAATTTGGCTACCCAATTCTCGACGGCGCCGGGCACGTCATAAACCTGCGGCTTGAGTTTCCTGCGGTTTTTCACTGCCCATTCAGAGGCTAAAGCTTGAGTCGCGAAGCTCATGTCCATCACCGAAGCCGGATGGCCTTCGGCAGCAGCGAGATTGATGAGTCTTCCTTCGGCGAGAAGATAGATCGTTCTTTTTCCGGGTAGCGTATACGCGTCAACGAAGTTGCGCACGTTTTTCTGGACCTTGATAGCGAGCTTCCTAAGAGCCTTGATGTCGATCTCGATATCGAAGTGGCCGGAATTGCATATCACGGCGCCGTCTTTCATGACTCTTAGATGTTCTCTTGCGATGACGTGCATGTCGCCTGTGAGTGTGATGAAGAGGTCGCCGATCCTCGCCGCCTCTTTCATGTTCATGACATCAAACCCATCCATGGCGGCTTCCAGAGCCCGGACCGGATCGACCTCGGTGACGATGACCTTGGCCCCCATCCCGCGCGCCCGCGCGGCCACACCTCTGCCGCACCAGCCGTACCCGACGACAACCACTCGCTGTCCGGCGATCAACATGTCGGTGGCCCGGATAATGCCGTCGATGGTCGACTGCCCCGTGCCGTAACGGTTGTCGAATAGATGCTTCGTGGCGGCGTCGTTGACGGCGATCACGGGGATCTTCAAGGCACCGGCAGCGGCTAGCGCGCGCAGCCGGATAACTCCGGTGGTTGTTTCTTCCATGCTGGCGAATAAATTCCGCGCGAGGTAGGAATAACTTTTGTGCAGCAGCGATACCAGATCAGCGCCGTCATCCATGGTGATGACTGGCTTGTGATCGAGCGCAGTGCGCAGATGCCGATAGTAGGTCTTGTGATCTTCTCCCTTGATGGCGTAGACGGGAATGCGGTCATAACGGACCAACGAGGCGGCGACGTCGTCCTGGGTGGAAAGAGGATTCGACGCGCACAGAAGGACTTGAGCGCCGCCGGCTTTGAGGGCCTGCACGAGATTGGCCGTTTCCGCCGTGACGTGCAGGCAGGCCGAGAAGCGCATGCCTTGCAGAAGTTTCTCCTTGCGGAAGCGCTCGCGCACGCGCTGAAGCACGGGCATGTCCTGCCCCGCCCAGAGAATGCGCTTTCTTCCCTCGGGAGCTAAACGCAGATTTCGAACGTCGTATTTTTTTACAGCCAACTTTACGTCCTCCTTACAGTCGGAACTCGCCTTAAGCTTTTGCCGCGGCCTTCTTTAAATCTTTTACGCGATCGGTCTTCTCCCAGGTAAAGTGGCCGTCTTCAGGCGTGCGTCCAAAATGGCCGTAAGAAGCCGTAGAGCGATAGATGGGTCGTTTGAGGTCGAGCGTTTGAATGATGCCTTTGGGTTTGAGGTCGAAAATCTCTTGCACGATTTGGGCGAGCTTGAGCTCGGAAATCGTCCCGGTGTCGAACGTGTCGACGGTAACGGAAACCGGCTCCGCGACGCCGATGACGTAGGCGAGCTGGACCTCGCAGCGGTGGGCCAGCTCGGCGGCGACGATATTCTTGGCGATATAGCGGGCCATATAGGCCGCGCTGCGGTCCACTTTCGAGGGATCTTTGCCGGAGAAGGCCCCGCCGCCGTGACGCCCCATGCCGCCGTAGGTATCCACGATGATTTTCCGGCCGGTGAGACCGCAGTCTCCCTGTGGCCCGCCGACGACGAAGCGGCCCGTGGGGTTCACGTGGTAGACGGTCTTTTTATCGATGTATTCGGACGGGATGACGGCCCGGATCACGCCGTCGATGATCGTCTCACGAAGCTTTTCGTATTTCACTTCCGGGCTGTGCTGCGTCGAGATGACTACGCTTTGCACCCGCACCGGTTTGCCGTCACGATACTCTACCGTTACCTGGGACTTGCTGTCGGGTCTGAGAAAATAGGCTTCACCGCCCTTGCGGACCTTGGCTAGATACTTGACGAGATTGTGAGCCGTCTGGATCGGGAAGGGCATGAGCTCTGGGGTTTCGTTACAGGCAAAGCCGAACATCATCCCCTGGTCGCCCGCTCCCTGGTCCTTGTGCAGCCCTTCGCCCTCCGTGACTCCTTGCGAGATATCCGGGGACTGCCGCTCGATTGCGGTCAGGATCGCGCAGGTATTGGCATCGAACCCCATAGCCGAGTCCGTGTAGCCGATGTTGCGCACGACCTCCCGGGCGACTTCGGCGTAACTTACCTGTACCTTGCTGGTGATCTCCCCGGCGATCACGATCATCCCGGTCTTGGCCAAGGTCTCGCAAGCCACCCGGCTATCCGGATCCTCGGCCAAATGGGCATCCAAGATACCATCGGAGATCTGATCGCAGATCTTATCCGGATGTCCTTCAGAAACGGACTCAGAAGTAAAGAGAAAATCCTTTACGCTCATTCTATAGCTCTCCCCGATCGATTCCAGAAGAAAAAGGAATCATCTTCCTATATCGGATATAAAATAGGGAATCAAGTTCACTCGCTCTCGTGGAACTTTTTCTCCATGAGCCTTTCAATGGCACGCAGCACGTTGTCAGCATCTTTCCCCTTTGCCTCCACCTGAATTTTGCTTCCCCGGGTCGCGGCCAAGGTGAGAACTCCCATAATGCTTCTTCCGTTCACCACCTGCCCGTCTTTAGAGATCTTTACCTCGGCGGAAAACCGGTTGATCGTCTGCACCAAGAGGGCGGCGGCCCGGGCATGCAAACCCAGTTTGTTTTTAATCTCAAGCCTTTTGGTGACTTTGAACATCCATCTACTTGTCGATATCTCTGTGTTTCACGTGGATCCGGAATCCGCCTTGGTCCAACTTCTTTTTCAACTCCTCCACGAGGACAACGGACCGGAGCCTGCCTCCGGTGCAACCCAGAGCAAGAGTCAAACTACTTTTTCCCTCCCGCTGATACTGAGGGAGGGTGAATTCCAACAGCGAGTAAAGTCTGTCCAAAAAGGCATGGGTTACATCCCGCCTCAGGACAAAATTTTCCACCTCAGGTTCCAAGCCGCTTTTTCCTCTGAGCTCGTTGACGAAATAAGGGTTGGGGAGAAAGCGCACGTCGAGGATCATGTCGGTATCGTGAGGGATGCCATATTTGTAGCCGAAGGAGGTGAGAAAAAGAGTCATCTTTCGCGGGCTGATGCTTTGGCTGAAATACCGATCCATTTCCTTTTTAAGCTCATGAACGTTGAATTCGCTCGTATCAATAACCTTGTCCGCCGTCGCCCGCATTCCTTCCAGAGCCTTGCGCTCCCTGGCAATTCCCTCTTGGATCGGGTCTGCCCCGGCCAGCGGATGCGGGCGGCGGGTCTCGCTAAAGCGCCGTAAAAGAACTTCATCCGCGGCGTCGAAAAACAAAACCAACACTCGGTGACTCCCCTCGCGCAATTCGGCCAACACCTCGGGCCATGACTGGAAGAAATGACCTCCTCTGAGATCGATTCCCAAGGCGATGCGCTGGATCCCTTCCTGATAACCCTGACATAAATCGATGAATCTAGGGATCAGAAGGACCGGGAGGTTGTCGATACAAAAGAACCCGTTGTCCTCAAGGGCACGTATGGCGACGCTTTTCCCCGATCCGGAGAGCCCGGTGACTACGATAATGTCCAAACCATGAGCCATATTCAGGAGAATGAAAACCGCAGGACTAAGGAGCCGGGGTTACGGAGAATACCGCTTCCGGGACAGGGCGATCAAAATCTCTCGTCTTCCTCTCTGATCGCGTTGAAGATCTCTTCCCCGGTCTTTCCTGCCATCAAACGCGCCCGAAAAGCCGCGTCTTTAAGTAAACGCGAGATCCGTGCCAGTGCCTTGAGATGGTCCGCAGCAGAGTTTTCCGGCGCAATCAAAAGGAAAAAGAGGTGGGTCGGTCCGCCATCCAGTGAATCAAAATCCACGCCTTCAGGGCTACGGGCAAAAATCCCACAGACCCGCTCGATGCCGGCCATCTTTCCATGAGGAATCGCCACTCCCTCTCCAATGGCCGTGCTGCTGATCTTTTCTCTTTCCAGTAAGACCTCCAGCAACTTTCGAGCATCCATGGAATGATCCCGAGAGGCCATCCACTCCGCCATTTCTTTAAGGACTGTGTTTTTATCTCTGCCCTTTAGGTTGGGCAAGACCTTACTGACATCCAAAATATCCGTGATCTTCAACCTTTAATTCTTCTCCTTCGAAGTCTTGTTTTAGTCTTATACTTTCTGAGCTGTTGTTCAACCTTATCCATCACAAGATCGATGGCCGAATAAAGACTAGTCGTCTCCTCCCGTCCGTGGATGGTCGTCCGATGCGTTTGCAAGGTAACCTCGGCGAGCTGCCGGTCCTTGGAATCCACGGAAAGGACCACGTGAGCTTCTAAAGGACGGGAAAAAAATTTACCGATTTTGTGCATCTTTTCTTCGGCATAGTGCTTCAGGGCATCGGTCGGCTGCGTATGGCGAAAGGTGACGGAAACCTTCACATCAGTCATGGCTGCCAACACTCCTTCATCTACCTAGGCTAGCCCATCGGTAAGAAGGGCCTGCTTTTTTAATAGGGTTGCCGCCGCTTCGAAGACGGAAGGATTCCCATGGCTTCCCGGTACTTCGCTACAGTGCGCCGGGCGATACCAATCGCCTCCCCGCCGAGAAACTTGGCAATCTGCTGATCACTGTATGGCTTTTTGGGGTCTTCGGTTGCGATAATACCGCGAATTTTTTCCTTCACGCTCTCAGAGGCCACGTCTTCCCCATTGCCCACTTTAAGACTGCTTTGGAAAAAATATTTGAGCTCAAAGAGTCCGTGGGGAGTATGGACAAACTTATTCGCCGTCGCCCGGCTCACCGTAGATTCGTGCATGCTGATTTCCTCAGCCACATCCCTGAGCACCATGGGCCTGAGAGCGCTGACCCCCCTCTCCAAAAAATCGATCTGGAACTTAAAAACGGTCTGAGTGACGCGGTACAGCGTTTGCTGTCTCTGGCGAATGCTTTTGATCAGCCACGTAGCAGCCCTCACTTTTTCCCGAAGGTACTGCCTGGCCTCCTCCTCTTGAGCCCCTTGACCCGCCATCCGGCGATAAAGAGAGCTGATCCTTAAACGGGGGACCCCATCATCGTTGAGAAAAACCACATACTCACCTGCGATCTTCTCGACATAAACGTCGGGGATAATGGTGCGAATTTCCTCTTGCCCATAGCCTCGAGCAGGCTTGGGCTCGAGAGAAGCGATCAGATGAGACGCTTCCACCACCTCTTCCACAGAGACGCCGAGTTCCCGAGCCAGTTTCTCGTAGCGCTTGGTCTCCAACTGAGAGAGATGATCGGACACAATCCGTGCCGCCAGGGTATCGCTGAGATTGAGGTTTTCCAACTGGACCAGAAGACATTCTCTTAAGTCGCGCGCGGCGACGCCCAGTGGGTCAAAAAAATGTATGCGCTTTAAAACCTTCTCCACTTCTTCCGGAGTGACCCCAGCGGATTGACACACTTCATCCAACGAGATGGCGAGGTAACCGTTTTCATTCAAGTTCCCTACGATGTAGGCGCCGATACTTTTCTCTTGTTCGGTGAGCTTCGATAAGCGGAGCTGCCACACGAGATGATCTTCCAGGGATGTTTTCTTGGTCAGGGTATTCTCCCAAGATGGGGGACCGTCGTCCTCATCGCGGCCGGCCTCTGCCGTCAAAGAGCCATGAATCGAATTGGAATGAGAATCCATGTACTCTTGCCAATCGAGAGTGCCGATTTTATCTGCCGCCGATAGCTCCCTGCTGGTCACCGGCTCTTTCACGGTCTCAGGCGCCACACCATCCCCTTCCGCGTTGGTCTCGTCTTTTTCTTCTCCCTCCTCGCTGGGTCCCTCTTCCAGCGCGGGATTTTCCTCCAATTCTTTCGAAATCATCTCTTCCAGCTCCACCCGTGAAAGCTGCAGCAGCTTGATCGCCTGCTGCAGCTGAGGCGTCATGGCAAGCTGTTGGACCAGCCTTTGGACCTGTCTGAGCTCAAGAGCCATAGCTAAAGTCTAAATCCTTCGCCAAGGTAGACCTTGCGGGTCTTACTGCTCGAGGCGATCTTTTCCGGAACCCCTTCCTCCAAGACTATCCCTTCGTTCAAGATATAGGCGCGATCACAGATCCCCAAGGTCTCACGCACGTTGTGATCCGTGATGAGGACCCCGATGCCGCTGGTAATCAGCTTGCGGACAATTTTTTGAATCTCAGCCACAGCGATGGGGTCGATCCCTGTAAAAGGCTCATCCAAGAGAAGGAAGAACGGGGAGCGTACCAGAGAGCGCGCTATTTCCACCCGGCGCCGCTCTCCCCCGGAAAGCGTATAAGCCTTATGGTCGGCTAAATGAGTAATTCCGAGCATTCGCATCAACCCCTGGGATCGCTCCTTTTGTTCCTGCGGGCCGATATCAAGGTTCTCAATGATCGCCAGCAGGTTTTCCTCTACCGTGAGGCGGCGGAAGATCGAAGACTCCTGAGGTAGATAGCTGATCCCCGCGCGTGCCCGCTGATAGATCGGCTCCATGGTTAGATCCTCTCCATTCAAAAAAACTTTTCCATGATCCGGCTTCACCAAACCCACCATCATGTGGAAAGTCGTGGTTTTCCCTGCCCCGTTGGGGCCCAGGAGCCCCACCACCTCGCCTCCTTTGATTTCCAGGCTGACTCCATCGACCACGCGCCGACCATTGTACGACTTGGTTGCCCCCTCGGCCTTAAGAAGACTCATTTGTTCGTGTCCGAACCCGACTCCTTTTTTTTGCTCGGCCTAAGCTCATCCGGGAAAATGGTACCTTTAACCCTTCCTTCCGCTACAGCCCGATCTTGCTCAATGAAAAAGGTAATTCGAGAACCCGATATATTAGTATTGCCTTGGCGGACCACAGGGTTCCCGGTAAGTGTGACGGTCTGTTTCTTACCGTCGAAAATTGCCCTGTTTCCTGTCGCCACCCGCTCTCCGTGAGTGATATGGACGTTGCCTTCGGCCACGATCTTCCTCATCTCCTTCATATCTGCGCTGTAGGAAGCGGTCAGTCTTTCGCTCTTTATCTTTGCCTTACCCTGCAGAGCGACCACCCGACCACTGAAGGTGATGGTGCCTTTTTTCAGGTCTACTTCCATCCGATCCGCGGTGATATAAATAGGCTCGTTCTTGCCCGCCTGGAAGGGATTTCCGGATTTCTCTTTTGTTCCTGGCTTCGCCTCGCCGGCACCGGCCAAAGAATAGACAACGGCCAGGGAACAAAAGGCGATGCATAGCCCATTCCCCCAACGTCTCAAAATAGTCTTGCTCCCCTTAATTTGCATTCAACCTGGTCCTCATTTTTCCCAACTTCCCTGGTTGGAGCTTGGTTTTTACCTTCTGAAGCAAACGAAATTTCTCGTCTTGTATGGCGAACTCCGCTCCCACCCCCTCTAGCTCAATACCCTTTCCCTTTAAGGTTATCTTGCCGGGTGAAACGATCTGATTTGCGCTTCTCACATAGACAATCTCGTCTGTCCGTAAAATCAATCCCTGATAATTAATCTCGATATCGCCCAGTAATTGCATCCTATCGAGCTCTTTATCCTTAAAAAAAAGACGGCCCGTGTTTCCTACGGCCTGCGTCGTTTCTCCATCTTTGTGGTAAAAAACGAGCCGGGGCTTTTTGACCACAGCCTCCTGTTTTCCCTTAAGATACCGAGCCTCCTCCCCAATCACTTCCCAGGCCCTTTGGCCGTCTTCAATCTTGGTGTGGTGGAAAGTTTTAAGCTCAAGAGCAGTCTCGGGGGCATGCTCCAAGGCCGCAAGAGGGTCCTTACGGTACTGTTCGCCCCTTGTAAGCCAGATAGTCTGAGAGGCCTTATAGCCGACGACGCCAAGCGACACGAAAACCCCCAAAAGAAGAAAAATCCTTATCCCTTTGTGTCTCATATCAACCTCGGACCAAAAGGCAAAAATAGCACCTTTCAAAAAATCTGTAAAGTAGGCACGGAAATTGCTTAGCCTCTTGACATTTGCCAGACTTTCACAACATGTTGAAAAACCTAGCTTTCAGGCTGGCTTATGGCACATGGGACTTTTTCAACGATATGCTTAGGCAGGCTAAATCAGTTGCGGTAATACTGTCGGCTAACCCTCCCCCATTTCCTCTGGGCTTTGAGCAAAAGCTCTATTACTTCCCGCACGGCGCCATGCCCCCCCGGTGCCGCGGTCACATAGTCCACCCCCCGCTTTAGCTCTTGCCAGCAGTCTCTCACCGCGATTGCCAGCCCGACCCTGCGTAAAACGGGGAGATCTACTATATCGTCGCCCACATAGGCGATCTCGTCATCTTTGAGGCCGGTCCTCTGCCTGATTTTCCGATAGACCTCGATCTTGTCATAAGCCTTTTGAAAAACCATGCGGACACCTAGATCCTTGGCCCGATAGTTCACCACTTTCGAGAAGCGGCCTGTTATAAATCCGACCTGAAGCCCGGCACGTATAAGAAGTCGAATACCATGTCCGTCACGAACATCAAAAGACTTAGTTTCTTCCCCTTGGTCGTTCACGACGATCTTTCCATCGGTTAGGACACCATCAACATCCAGGAGAAAGAGCTTAATCTTCTCGGCTTTTTTGCGAATCTTTTGGGAAAAGTGTTTCATAAATTCGTACCTTCATCGAAATAAGCTGTCCGCCGCCGGCATGCCTCAGCCAGCAGGGAAAGTCGTTTTTTTCTCCGTCGTGCCCTGAGACTTTTTTCCTTCGATTTATCGAGCCGGCCTAGAAGGGCCTCTAACAGAAAGTCCCAAAAAAAAGTTAAACGATGCCGGCTTTCAGCAGATCATGGAGGTGAACAATACCCACAGGCCTAGAGCCTCCTTTCTCTAAGATAAACAAAGAGGTGATGGAATGCTGCTCCATAATTGCGACAGCCCGAGCTGCAAGGGCATCGGCAGGGATGGTCTTGGGATTACGGGTCATCAACTCCTTAGCCTTGAATCGGAAAATATCACCTTTGCTTTCCAAGCCTCTTCTCAAGTCTCCATCGGTAATGATCCCAACCAGGGTGCCCCCTTTATCGACCACTCCGGTTACTCCCAGCCGCTTGGAGGTAATCTCCAAAAGGGTATCTTTCATCGCAGTTTCCTCGGGTACCACCGGCAGCTGCTTGCCCCGATGCATCAGATCCTCGACCTGAAGCAGAAGTTTCCGCCCTAAGGTACCGCCCGGATGCCGGAGAGCGAAGTCCTCTTCCTTAAACCCCCTCTTCTCCAGCAAGACCACCGCCAAGGCGTCACCCAAGACCAGGGCCACTGTAGTGCTGGCCGTAGGCGAGAGGCCCAAGGGACACGCCTCCTCTTTGACCGTCGCATTCAAGATCACATCTGCTGCGCGGGAGAGGGTCGAATTGGGATTTCCCGTGATCACGATCAGCTTCAAGCCCAAACGCCTGACGATCGGGAGCAGCTTTAGAATCTCGTCCGTTTCCCCACTGTTCGAGACTGCGAGGACGATGTCTTCTTTCATGATCATCCCGAGATCCCCATGGATCCCGTCCCCGGCATGGAGAAAAAGGGAAGGAGTTCCGGTGCTGGAAAGAGTAGCTGCTACTTTCCGGCAGATAAGCCCCGATTTGCCCAAGCCTGTCACGACTACCTTCCCTTTGCAGTTATAGAGGAATTCCACGGCCTGAACGAAGTTTTCATCGAGCCGGTCAGTCAGGGCGAGAATCCCTTTGGCCTCTATTTCGAGAACCTCCCGGCCACGTTTGACAATCCGCTCACGGTCCATGATCATCCGCCTTCCTTGACCATCCCGTCGATCTCTTTGACCATTTTGAGTAATCCCTCTACCTCTTTCAGGGGAAGGGAGTTGGGCCCGTCGCTGAGTGCCCGGTCCGGATCTTCATGAACTTCCATGAAAAGCGCATCGATCCCAACTGCTGCTCCTGCTCGCGCCAATGGGGTGATAAATTGCCTCTGGCCTCCTGAAGCTTTTCCCAAACCGCCGGGCAACTGAAGGCTATGCGTGGCATCGAAGACCACAGGGTAGCCGAGCTCCCGCATGACCACCAGAGATCGCATGTCGGATACCAGATTATTATATCCGAAGGAAACCCCACGCTCGGTTAGCATAATCTGCTCGTTGCCGGTGGAGGCGATCTTTTCTACCACGTTTTTTATATCCCACGGAGCCAGGAATTGCCCTTTTTTTACATTCACGACCTTCCCGGACTTGGCTACTTCAAGGACAAAGTCAGTCTGGCGACAGAGAAAAGCCGGGATCTGAAGCACATCCACGACCTCTCGGACCTGTTTTACCTGCTCTTTATCATGCACATCCGTGAGGACCGGAACGCCAACCTCTTTTTTTACATCGGCCAGAATATCGAGTCCTTGCTGGATTCCAGGTCCCCGGTAGGATTCTACAGAAGTGCGATTGGCTTTGTCATAGGAAGATTTATAGATAAACGGAATGCCGACCCGATCAGCCACCTTTTTGAGGAAAGAGGCATGTCGGAGAGCAGAATCTCTTCCCTCGATCACGCAGGGGCCGGCGATAAGGGCCAGCGGTTTTCCCGCACCGATCTCAAAACCTCCCACAGTGACGATTCTGGGTGCCATTCTGAACGACTGAATGAGTAGAACGATAGGAACAGGGGAAATTAAGTTCGCGCTACTTTAATCCTCGGAACCTCCCTCAGCGTCTGACGGTTTTGCAAGGCCGCCTTGATGAAGCCCTTGAAAAGCGGATGGCAATCCAAGGGACGGGACTTGAATTCAGGATGAAACTGACATCCAAGAAACCAAGGGTGGTCCTGAAGCTCGACCATCTCGACCAGCTGTCCATCCGGGGAAAGACCGCTCAGAACCATCCCGTGAGCGTCAAACGCATCACGGCAGCTGTTATTGAATTCATAGCGATGGCGGTGGCGCTCGGAGATCTTTTTCTTTCCGTAGAGTTTTAAGACCAAGGAATTCTCTTGGATGACACAGGGATAGGCCCCGAGTCTCATGGTGCCGCCCTTTTTATCGACTCCCTGCTGCGCCTGCATAAGATGGATGACCGGATGAGGAGTCTTCTCGTCGAACTCGCTTGAGTTGGCGCCGGCAAGCCCACAGACGTTGCGGGCAAACTCGACCACCGCCATCTGCATTCCGAGACAGATGCCGAAGAAGGGAATTCGGTTCTCGCGTGCGTATCGCACCGCCTCGATCTTTCCCTCACTCCCACGATCCCCAAACCCGCCGGGAACCAAAATGCCATCGGCCTTTTTTAGGAGCGCCTGAGCCTCTACCTCTCCGATCTTTTCCGCTTCGATGCAGTCCAATTCAACCCTGGTGTCATTGGCGATACCTCCATGGACCAGGGCCTCCATCAAACTCTTGTAGGATTCCTTGAGATCCATGTATTTGCCCACTACGGCGATCCGAACCGAATCCTTGGGGTTCTTAAGGACCTGAACTATCTTCTGCCACTTTCTAAGATGAGGAGATCCGGTCCACATGTGAAGCTTCTCTACGATCCTTTCGTCCAACCCTTCCTGGCGAAAGACCACAGGGACCTCGTAGATCCACTCCACATCCTTGGCGGTAATGACGGCATTTTCCTCGACATTGCAAAAGTGGGCGATCTTCGATTTGAGTTTTTTATCCAACAGGCGATCCGTACGGCAGAGCAGGATGTCGGGCTGAATCCCTAACCCGGTGAGCTCCTTGACGCTGTGCTGGGTGGGCTTTGTTTTTAGCTCTCCGCCCGCGGCGATGTACGGCACCAACGTAAGATGGATGTAGAGAACATTCTCTTTGCCCCAGTCCCACCCAAACTGCCGTATCGCTTCCAGAAAGGGCAGGCTCTCGATATCTCCCACGGTCCCGCCCACCTCGCCGATGGCTATGTCATACCCTTCGGCCGCAGCGCGAATCCGCTGCTTGATCTCGTCGGTGACATGGGGGATCACTTGAACCGTCCCTCCCAGATAGTCTCCACGGCGCTCTTTGGCAATGACGGTTTCGTAGATCTGGCCTGTTGTGCAATTATTTTTCCGACCCATCGGCGTGGAGACATAACGCTCGTAATGCCCCAGGTCGAGATCGGTCTCAGCTCCGTCATCGGTGACGAAAACCTCTCCATGTTGGAAAGGACTCATCGTCCCCGGGTCCACGTTGATGTAGGGGTCCATCTTGAGCAGAGTGACTTTCAGCCCTCGGCCTTCCATAAGCGCGCCGATAGAAGCCGACGCCAGCCCCTTGCCCAGAGAAGAGACGACGCCGCCGGTGACAAAAATGAATTTGGTCTTTACGCCCGCCATGCTATCTGTTTCTGCTCCATCTTTTTTAAATACCTTTCAGCTTTTTGCAAATCTTCCGGAGTATCCACTTCTACCAATGGTTCATCTACTTCCACCACTCGAATACGATAACCGTAGTCCAAAGCCCGAAGTTGCTCCAACCGCTCCGTGCGCTCAAGCGACGTCGGGCGAAGACGAGCGAATTTTAGAAGAAAGTCCCGCCGATAGACATAAATCCCGATATGGCGATATCCCAAAACACTCTCCTCCCGGGACTTCGTGGCGCGATGGGAACGCTCAGAGACCTTCCCGTTCCCCTGGATGTAGGGAATAGGGCAACGGGAAAAATAGAGCGCAAAGCCCTTGGCATCGGTGATTACTTTGACGACGTTAGGATTAAACCATTCTTCTTTCTCGTAGATGGGCGTTTTGGCCGTCCCCATAACGATGGAGCGGTCGCGACAGAGCGGCTTCAGCGTTCGGCTGATCGTCTCAGGCCGGACAAAGGGCAAATCTCCCTGCACGTTGACCACCCACTCGGCCTTCATCTTCCTAGCGACCTCCGCCAGCCGATCGGTTCCGGTTGCGTGTTTTTTAGAAGTCAGTAGCGCTTCTCCCCCAAAACCTTTTACCGTTTTTAGTATTCGACGATCAT
>JAUXIP010000252.1 GCA_030620935.1 Deltaproteobacteria bacterium
AGCATTCGGCACGGTCATAGGCAACTCGACCGGTTTTTCCTGAAGCTCCGAGTCCAGGCAAACGTACACGGGACCCTTGGGTTCGGTGGTGGCGATGCGGTAGGCGCGAAGCAGCGATTCCGGAATCGCGTCGACGCTTGCGGGTTGATCGTCGTATTTGACGAAGTCACGAACCAAATTGCCCTGGACCAGCGCGGTGTGAACCCAATCCGTCGAGCGGCGTAACTGGGCCGCCTGCGGTCCTCCTCCGCCAAGATTCAATATCGGCGTCCGGTCGCACCAAGCATTGAAGATCGCCATACAGGCGTGTTGCAAGCCGACGACGTTATGAAGAGCGGTCGCTATCAACTCGCCTGTCGCGCGGGCGTAACCGTTGGCCAGCGCCACAGCGATCTCCTCATGCGTGCAGAGAATGATTTCGGGCGGCTGGCCCGGCTCGAAGTTTACGAGCGAATCGTGCAGGCCGCGATAGCTTGCCCCTGGATTCAGCGCGATATATTTGATGCCCAGCTCGCGCAGGACCTCGACCATAAAGTCCGAGCCATACTCCGCCTTGCTTGGTCGTCCAATTCCCCGCGACGAGTCGCTGACACTCTTTTGCGCCTTTGACGGTTGTGCCATTGAACATTCCTCCTCGCTGTCTCTGTAATCTCTTTTGTCGAACCGGAGAATATCGTCCAATCGCTGCTCGGGTCAACCTTTGGTTCGCGTAGCCTCAGGAAAGCGTCAAATATTCAGGACCTCCCGTCCCATCGCTTCAGTGTCTCGTCTCCGCCGGAGGCGGATCAGCCTTAGGTTGAGGCGGGAAGGTCCGTTCAGGGGTCTGCCTCTCGCGCCGAAAGCAATAGACCTGTGATTTTTTCGATCCGTTTCGTCCCGATGCTTTCGGCTTGTTCGGCAGGCCCCCTCACTCTCGGGATCGGCATTGCAGCAATTTCCATCGCCTCCGAGGCAATCTTCGCTCTAAAACGGGACGGTCTCCTTTCTGTGGGCAGGGCTGAGTGGGTTCCCTGAGCAGAACATGGACGGAGCAGCGGGCACCCGCCGAGGGCTTGCGTAGGATGAAAGCCGGAACTGACCGAAGGGAATTCCGGAAGGTTCATCCGAGCAAGTCCTGGCAGGGTCGCTGCGAGAGACCGTGGAGCGAGGGGAACCCCGAAGCCCTGCCCGGTTAGGTCAACGTCAACCGGCCAGTTTCCGGCACGGGTGAACGTATTGACTTTCCCTTACCCTGGCCTGTAGATTCCGAAACAAAGGAAAAGTCCAAAGATTGTTTTTCACTTCCGGAAGGAGCAACCGATATGGGGAAGGCCAAGGTTTTTGTTTTTGCGCCTGCTGATCCAACGGGACAGAGCTACAAGATACTTGAGGACGAGGGATGCGAGCTGATCATGGGGAAGGCCAACTGGAACACGCCGCTCGGCGATAACGAGAGCCAAATAGCTCAAATGGCGGAGGGATGCGACGCTTTGGTAGGGACTTCCATCCGAAGCTCTCCTATCTCTCAAAAAATCATGCAGAGCTCAAGAAATCTCCGCATAGTCGCGAAATACACGATCGGTGTCGACGAAATTGACGTGGACGCAGCAACGGAGCTGGGAATTCTGGTAACCCACGCCCCGACCGAGTCGAACTGGGGTGGAGTAGCGGAAGGTGCTATCACTGCCATGCTCACCCTGCTTAAAAAAGTTCGTGAGCGGGACCGCCACCTCAAAGAAACCAGCGGGTGGAGGGATATGAAATTCCAGGGAACATACTTCGGCTCGCGTGAGTCGGACGGTTACCCCGGCATCACTCTAGGTATTATCGGTCTCGGCAGAATCGGGAGCCGCATCGCCAAGCTCATGCGCCCCTGGAGGATGAAAATATTAGCCTGTGATCCTTACGTGCCGGACGACAAGTTCACTGAGTTCGGAGTGAAGAAGGTGGATTTTCCCACGCTCCTGCACGAGTCCGACATCGTGACCCTCCACGTCGTGCTGACCAAGGAGACCAGGCATATGATCGGCGTCCCGCAACTGGCTATGATGAAGCCGACCGCAATTCTCGTGAATACGTCACGAGGATTCTGTGTTGACGAAAGAGCCTTGATTGAAACGCTCCAAAAAGGAAAGATGGCCGGCGCGGCGCTGGACGTGTTTGAAAACGAACCCCTGGCGGGTGACAACCCTCTGCGCAAAATGGGCGATCGAGTGTTGCTTTCTCCCCACATGGTCTCTTCAAACGTCGGTAGCGGACTCAAACCCGGAGTCGCCTGGGGAACCCGCTCGGTCATCGCTGCCTTGCGCGGCGAGGTTCCCGACAATGTATACAACAAAGAGGTCATCGCTCAGTGGCAGAGCCGCTTTGGCGGCAAGAGTCTCCTATGAGACGTTGACGGTGACGGTCCTGCTCACTAACATGGCGTTCGCACGTCGATTGCAAGAACGGATTCCCAGCAGCGGGTGGACGAAATCAACAACAAAGAGCCAATAGAACGACAACTTTCTTCCGTCCGGCCCTGGTCCTCCCTTCTCCTTAGGGACTTCCGGTTAATGTGGCTCGCCGTTCTCTGCGCCAGCACCTCCATCCACATGCGCAGCGTCACCAACCTCTACCAGGTTTACGAGATTTCGGGATCTTCTTTGCAGCTTGGTTTAGCCAGTTTATTCCAGGCACTGCCGTTTATTTGCTTCGCTCTTTTCAGCGGAGTTTTGGCGGACACCTTCAACCGCAAAAAACTGATCGTCTCGACCCAGCTCCTCAATCTAATCCCCGCTTTGATTTTGGGCGTTCTCACGGCCGCGGGAGCCGTGCGGGTCTGGCACATCTATCTCCTGAGCCTGATGACTTCTTCCCTGCAGGTCCTTGGTGGGCCCGCGCGCATGGCGTTTATTCCGACCCTCGTCCCCTCGTCTCATCTGATGAACGCGGTGACGCTGAACACCATCACGCACCGGGCAAGCCTGCTTCTCGGTCCGGTGCTGGCCGGTATTTTGATCGATCTTGTCGGCATAGACGTTACTTACTTTGTAGACGGCGCGCTCATGCTTCCGGCCATCGTTGCAGTGCTATCGATAAAAAGCTCGGGCAAACCGGCAGGCGGACGGCAAAAAGTCGACTTTCGGAATATGTTGAAAGGGTTTCGCTTTGTATTGGATCATCGCATTATTCTATCGCTGCTGATGTTGGATTTCGGTGCCACCCTCGTCGGCTACTATCGCCCGATCCTTCCCATCTTTGCGAGCGATGTATTCAAGGTCGGTGCCGCCGGGCTGGGAGCTCTTTATTCCGCGCCGGCGGTTGGGGCGCTCCTTGGCACGGCCCTTTTACTCGCCGCCGGCGACTTCAAACGCAAAGGGGCAGTGGCAATCCTCGGTGCTTTCTTTTTTGGTGGGAGTTTGGTTCTGCTCGGACTCGCGAAATGGTTCTGGATAGGACTTTTGGCCGTCGGCGCCGCGGGATTCGCTGATGCCATCAGCGTAATCATCCGCCAGACCACGGTGCAGTACTTGGCACCCGACGACATGCGGGGACGGGCCGCCAGTCTCGTCACCGTCTTCGCTCAGAGCACCAACGCGCTCGGCGCCGTTCTCGCCGGAACCGCCGCTGCGCTTGTCGGTGCGCCCAACGCGCTTTTACTGGGGGGAGTTTTGTGCACCATTATCATCATCGGCATCTGCTGGGCCATACCTCAACTCTGGAGCTACCGTTCGGAGTAACACTGTCCGCTACACGGCTAACTAAGGTACAGAAGAAGAGTGCAATTCAGAGATGCTGTTCGCTTGCCAGAGGTTAGAGCCTGGGGATTTCGAGCACTTGTCCGACCGCGATGAAATGGATGCCCCGCAGCCCGTTGGCTTCCTTAATCTCGCGCACCGTAGTCCGATAACGATAGGCGATCTCGGACAAAGTTTCCCCCGAACGTACTCGGTGGCGGATTGAAGCGGTTTCCATAATATTTTGATAGGCCATTGCGAACGCTTCCAGCTTCTCCTGAGGGACCTTAACCCGATAGCCCCTAGGGATGGTTCGGGCCCTGCGGGAAAGGGCTGGATTCCATTCTAAAAACTCTTTACGGGAAGAGCCTCCTTGCTTAACCAAAGTGGCGAGGGGAATGGCGCGTTCCGTTTCAAACTCCTCCAAAGGAAAGGGTGGGTGATATTTGATACCAGGAAAGAAGTCCTCGGCTCGTTTCGCAATTTCAACGGCAGCTAGGAACTCCACGTAGAAATTTTTCGACGCGAAGCCGAAAGATCGACTCTTGTAGCGCCGAATGATCTCCGCCAAGTCACTGGAGCCGACCCTGGCGACGGCCCTGGAAATCCCACTCCTGCCGTGATTGTATGCCGTGATGGCCAAGGGCC
>JAUXIP010000101.1 GCA_030620935.1 Deltaproteobacteria bacterium
ATGCATGGCCAAGCCCCCCCTCATAGTTTAGGACTCTGGAATATGCCGGATCAAAACCGGCATCCATGAGATCCTCCACGATCTGTTCGGCGAGGGGCCTATGAACCGTGTATTTTGTTCGATTCTCCGACTTCGGTTCGTTAAAGTACCTCAAACTCACACTGGCTTCAGCCTCTTCGCCGATATAGATCATGAACGGCGGCATATTGTTATCCAAAAGGTTCTCGTGTTGGTCATCGGCCACAACGAGGAGGGCCTCCGGGGACCACTCCTGCAGCTTTTTCCTGAGACAAGCGATAGCCTCCATACAACGGTTCCATTTGGCCCATTTGACTTCAAGGGTCTCATCCTTTAATTCCGGCTTTACCGGGAGCGAGTTTTCATATCGCTTCTTATCCTTTTTAACCAGGACATCCCATCGATCGGGTTTGATCATCAACTGAGGACCGTGAGACATAGCGCCCAATCCAACTATCTCAGCCATCTAAAGCTCCTCCTAGTTTAAAACGGACAAGGGACCTGATGAGACAGGACAACTTCTCTTTTTTCCCTGGATGACTGGAGAATAGCCAGGCAAACTTCCAGAGTCGCCTTGCCCCATCTCCCATCCGGAAATACAGGTCGGTCCTGGGTAACACCCTCGTAAAGTTCTCGTAGTTCCGCAACACGACCGAGTTCTTGGGAACAGGAAACCTCTTGACACCCGTTACCGCTATAGATAAAGAGCCCATCCGGAGACTGGCGTATGTCCCCTTTTTCACAACTCGCAATCGTGAGCCCAAAAAAGGGCTGATGTGGTCGGTCCCTGTCTTTTTCTGATTCCGTGATCATTGCGTATTTGGCATCGGCCTCAACGGGACCCGTAAGACGCTCCTTCCGAGTGTTGCGCCGCCTCTTATCCCCCCCTTCTCCGATGCCCCAGGTTAAGTCCGTGATGTTAAAAAATCCGTATGCATTAAACACCATCGTAGCCGGTGTCCCGTCTTCGAAATTCAGAAAGGCGGTATAGTTCCCCTCGGTTCCAAAGTGACTGTCCCAGCGACCCGTCGTTGCCCTGACGCTCCTCACCATCCCGCCCCCGATACACCTGACGATGTCGGTCTGATGGGGGCCTTGCCGGTAAACGATCCCGCCTCCTAAATTCGTATCCACTTCCGATGCGATTCTCGGTCTCTGAAGCCAATCGTTATAGTTCCATGAATTTAGCTGAATCAAGCGACCCAGGTTCCCGGTCTGTACAACCTCTCTCATCTTTCGAACCGGAGGATTATAGATCTTTGAATGACCCTGAATCAGCTTGATCTTGTTTCGCTCAGCAGCCTCGATCATCCGATCCGCCTCCTCCAAAGTCACCGCCATCGGCTTCTCTACGATGACATGTTTCCCGTGTTCCGCCGCAAGGACCGTATGTTCCGCATGGAAGATATTGGGTGTCGAGATCCAGACGGCATCGATCTCGTCACTCTCGCATATCGCTTGAACACTAGGAAACGTTTTTGCCTGGTACTTTGCCGCGAACGCATCCAATGCCTCCTTACGGAGATCGGCGCCGCCTGTGAGTTCGATACCAGGAAATTTGTTGATATGAGGGAGGACCTGGCGGGATGCTGTCCCGAGACCAGCGATCCCGAGTCTAAGAGAAGTGATCCGCCACCTCCGTTCTGGAATCGGAGGGGTGATAATGCTCGACACTCTCGTTCATATTAAATTTCAGAAAAATTCACTCTGCTCATATATTCACTGGATCGAACCGTTGTCAAGAACAATCAATAATATCGGTAGGTTAACTTAACATATGAAATATATCGATATACAATTTTTAACCCCCATTTCTCTGATTTTTTCAACTCCCCCTTGGGAGCAACAGGCATTGCTTTTCAGGGACTCGGAAACGGACTGGATCTCCCCTTCTGATCCCTAAGCCCGGTGTCCCCTTTAAAATTATCGTTTGGTCTCCCACAAGCACGCGAACATCGGTGGACTCGCCCAAATAGGTCACTCCCGTCACCTCTCCTCTTAAGATATTTTCACCCTCAAAGAGATCGCCATCCGCGAGAAGGATCACCTCTTCGGGTCTAAACGCAACCAGAATTTCCTTGCCCATCTCTTTTCGTCCATGCCTTTGGTTAGCCCAAAATTCACCAATTTCCGTTTTGACTCTGGCCCGCCCGCTGCTGTCCGGCCCCTCTAGTAATTCCCCCTTGATCAAATTCGCCGCACCGATGAAGTCGGCGGCAAATTCATCCGCCGGATTTCCGTAAATCTCCTCTGGAGTTCCAATTTGAACTATTTTCCCCTTGTTCATCAGTGCGATCTCGTCGGAGATCGCCAACGCTTCGATCTGATCATGCGTCACGTAGAGAGTGGTCGTACCGAGGCGACTCTGTAGCTCCTTCAGCTCCCACCTCATCTGGTTTCTCAGCTTGGCGTCCAGATTACTAAGAGGCTCGTCCAACAGGAGGATATGAGGTTCGGCGACCAAGGCCCGGGCCAAAGCGATTCGCTGTTGTTGTCCCCCTGAGAGCCTGGGGGCCAGGCGCTCTTCCAAACCTTCCATCCCTACATGCTTTAGAGCGGCTGCAACTTTTTGAGGAATCTCTTCCCGAGGGTATTTTTGGGCTCGAAGCGGGTAGGCGACATTTTTGAATACGGTCATATGAGGCCAGATGGCGTAGGATTGAAAGACCATGCCGATGCCTCGCTTGTTCCCGGGCACGAAGATGCCTTGCGATGACGAATAAACAACCCTTTCCTCTACCTTGATCTCCCCTTCGTTGGGCTTCTCCAGTCCCGCAACGCAGCGCAGCGTAGTCGTCTTGCCGCATCCGGACGGACCTAACAAGGTAAAGAAGCTCCGGCTTTTCACCTCAAAGCTGACGCCATCGAGTGCATGGACCTGGCCTTGTTGGGTCCTGAATGTCTTCCTCAGATTACGCGCCTGAATCATGAGACTTACCGGACCTCCTCTATGCCGAACCGCTTGCTGATCCGCCGGGCTATCAATGTCATGAGGGTTACGATCGCTACAACGACCACGCCAAGTGCGTTGAGACGAGTGTATTGACCCCCTTCGTAAAGATCAAAGATGAGAACCGGGACCATTTCATTCCCCGCAGATCCAAGAAGAATGGGGAGTGAAAGGACCTTGAAGCTCAAGGTCAATACATAGACCCATCCCACAAATAAGCCCGGCATGATGAGCGGAACAAGAACACGGGAAAACGTGAACCACCACGAGCCACCACACATTTCGCTTGCGTCTTCCAACTCTTTGTGGACTTGGGTTATCGCCGCGCTGCACGCTCGCATGGGGATCGGCATATACTTGCTGACATACGCGATCAAAAGAATCCAGAGGGTCCCATAGACGGGAATCGGAATCGTCAGGTAGAGCCAGATGAGGGCCAAGCCGAATAAAATACCGGGAATGGCAATCGGAGCGAAGGCTAGAGCATCGAGCAGTCTCCGACCGGGGATCTCCGTACGGATTACGATCCAGGCAATCACCGATGTGAGAAAGGCTGCAATGGTTGCACTTCCCAGCCCTACAACCAAGTTGTTTTTGAGCGCCCTGAGAACGGTGTCATAGGTCATAAGCCACCGGTAGTTGTCCAGCGACATCAATTGAAACATTTTTGCCGACGGAACCCCGTACCAGGGAAGAAAGGAAGCGTAAAGGATCACGAATATTGGGAGAAAGAGGACCACCGTCAGCAGGAGTAGAACAAAACCAGACATCAAATAGCGCACGGAGCCAAGGTCGATGACTAGAGGGCGATATCCCTTGCCCGTAATCACAGCGTATTTTTCCGAATACCTCGTCGCACGAAAATAAAGATAGAGCCCTCCCAGAGCCACCAGCAAATAGACCATGGCGAAGGTCGAAGCCAGATTAAAGTTGGTTGGAGGCTCGCTGGCGGCCAGGTAGATCTCTGTCGCCAGGACCGTGATTCCCGCGGGGAGCCCCAGAATAGCGGGTTGTTCAAAGGTTTCCACGCCACGAATAAAGAGCAAGAGCCAAGTAGCAAGCATCGCTGGAAAGCAAATTCTAAGCGTTACTAGAAAAAAGGTTTTCACGGTACCTGTCCCCGACATGATGGCCGCCTCTTCCAAAGAGGGATCCATGGAGCGAAGGGCGGCCGCCATCAGGAGAAAGGAAGTGGAAAAGGTTCCGGCCGCAAAGGCCCAGATCATTCCGCCCATGCTGTAGATGTTAAACGGAGGCGCGTCCAATCCAAAAAAACGCATGAGGTAAACATTCACAAGGCCTATTTTAGGATCGAAGAGAAGAACCAAAGAGATAGTCTCAAGAATCCCTGGAATCATGATCTCGATTAATACGGCCGCGTAAATCAAACCTTTTAAAGGCACATTGGTCCGCTCGGTGATCCAGGCAAGGAAGCAACCGATGGTAAAGGCCAGGCTGCCGCCTCCAAGTGAAAAGACCAAGGAATTCAAAGCCGACCCGTAAAGGTGCGGATTGCTGAAAGCCTTGACGTAGTTCTGCAAGGTGAAGGCGCTCTCCGTTCCCGGTGGGCCGTCTTTGAAACTTCCATAGATCATCATCACTATCGGGATCAACGTCAGGTAGACTACGATGATCACAATCCCGAAAAGAAAAAAGCTCTTCCAGTTCAGTTTGTTTTTTAGTGCCTCGAACATAAGCTAATTGAAATGAACTACCCCGCAGCAAGCTTCGAGGTATCAAGAGCCCCTCGGATGACTTTTCCCCAAGTTGTCACCCCCGAACGTTTTAATCGGGGGTCCAGTCCGGAATTCGCCTGGATTCCCGCTAAAAGCATGCGGGAATGACGGGACTCTGACATTGCTATCAACCACGACTACGCAGCAAGCTGCGGGGAATTAACCCGTAGCGATTAAATCGCGGCATAAGTCGTGTCTCCTTGACAGTATTTAGATGATCGAATAGTGACTGTTTATGCTTTCCACAATCGTCATTACGGAAAGAGGGTTATTTGCCAACGGGCACGAGTTTTCTAATACAGGGGCCTATGAGCGGATAGTTGGAAAAGCGTATGGGGAAATAGATCCGACGAGTTCGTTAAATAAGGTTATCGTCAACCTGGATAAAGCTCCAAAGAATCCTAGCGGCAAAGTCGAGTACTGGAATCACATGTTGATTTTGAAGCCGGTTGACATGAGCCGGGGCAACGGGAAAATTTTTTATGAACCACCTAACCGGGGAAGCCTGCGCATTCTCATGTTTCTTAACGATGCCGTGGGTAGCAACAATCCCACTTCCCTCGAACACGCAGGAAACGGATTCCTTTTACGCCAAGGTTACACCCTCGTCTGTTCCGGATGGCAAGGGGATTTGTTGCCGGGGAACGGCTTTTTGAGGATGGGTGTTCCGGTCGCCACCGATGACGGAAAGGAAATTATTGCTTCCGTTCGTACCGAGATCGTCGTTACCAAAGAGGGGATTACCTCCCAACCCCTTAGCGGTGACGACCGGGTAACGAGCTATGAGACAGCGACTACGGATAAGTCCGAATGTTATTTGACGGTGCGAAAGAAGTCGTACGAACGCCGAGAGCCTGTGCCGAATTCCGAGTGGGAGTTTGCAATTTGCGAAAATGATAGAGGTAGGCAGGACCTAAAGCCGAGTACCAGACACCTCTACCTCCACTCAGGATATAAGCCAGGCCACATTTATGAGTTGATTTATCCAGCTAAAAATCCTTTGGTTTTGGGACTCGGTTTCGCCGGCGTACGCGATCTCGTATCGTTCTTACGTTACGAAGCTAAAGATAAAAATAACGTCCCAAATCCCGTTGCACAAAACGATGATCAAATCGGAATTCAGAGAGTTTACGCATGGGGGCGATCACAAAGCGGCAGATTTCTGAGAGATCTTGTCTACCACGGGTTCAACGAGGAAGAGTCTCATCGACGGGTCTTTGATGCGATTTCGCCCCATGCCGCCGGTGGAGGGAGGGTTTTTTTAAACTACGAGTTCGCTCGGCCGGTAACCTCTTCCCAACAACATACGGATCAGCTCGAACCGGAACTCTTTCCCTTCGCCTATAGTGTCTTGAACGACCCTCAGACTGGAAGAAAAGATGGGATCCTCAAGCGTCCGAAGACGGACCCTTTCATCGTTCACACTCAGACTTCCACCGAATACTGGCAAAAGAGGGGCTGCCTGGTTCATACCGATGGAAGGGGCAAGGATATCCCGATCCCCGGAAATGTACGCATCTATGCGATCGCATGCGCACAACACAATGCTCCCTTTGGCTCTATACCCACGAAAGAAGAGTCACAGCAGCTTAGCAATCCCATGTCTATTGGCGAGGTACTTCGCGCCCTCATAGTGGCTATGGATCGTTGGGTTACCGAAGGGACTCTTCCACCGGACAATCAGATCCCCAAGGTCTCCGACGGGACCTTAGTCTGTCCCGACCAAGAGAGTACCGGTTTCCCATCCATTCCCGCAGTCCGCTACACGGGTCTGCACAACCGTCAGCTCTTTCTCGACTATGGCTCAGATCTAATTTGCGGAAAGATCAATGATCACCCAACTAGGCAGGAAAATAACGGGGAATACAGAATCCTAGTCCCTAAGGTAGATACGGATGGCAACGAGCTGGCGGGAATTCGACTTATTCCAATTCGAGTTTCTCTGGCCACTTACACCGGATGGAACCTCCAGGGTAGTAGTCTGGCGGAGGATGAACTCTGCGGGCTGCTTGGTTCTTACATTCCTTTTGCTAAAACAAAGTACGAGAGGGAAAAGAACGATGATCCGAGGTTATCCGTTGAGGAGAGATACAAGAACCCTGTTGATTATGTCCAAGCTATAATTCAGGAGACCGAATCCATGGTCAGAGATGGATTTCTTCTAGCCGAAGATGCGGAGCGAATTATTTCTCAGGCGAGAAACACCGAGCTCTTCGCGCAGACGGGATCGAAATGATCAGTACGAACTGTAGTGGTATGCGATCCTCATTTTTAGCAATTCGAGGTTAGACTATACGGCTTGCTTAGGAAGAAGTGGTTTGTTGAAAAAGTGTTGATCCATTACTCATAGGACGGTTAAGGGAGGCTTATAATGAAAAGAATTAAAGAATTTTTTAAGACATCGCTTCTTGGTGGAATGGTCGTAATTTTACCTGTAGCAATTTTGTTTTTCGTTTTTAATTGGATCTTTAATCTAGTTAGGAACATGATACAGCCTTTGACCAACCTTGTGATGACAAAATCCCAGATTCAAGAAATTCTGGCGGCGATATTGGTTATCGCCGTGATCCTTACCCTTTGTTTTGTTATCGGGATATTCGATAGGACGAGTTTGGGTAAATGGATTTACCAAACCCTGGAGAACAGAATTTTGAAGGTAGCC
>JAUXIP010000417.1 GCA_030620935.1 Deltaproteobacteria bacterium
CCCACCTTCTTTAAGGAACCTCCGCCGTCCTCGAAGACCTCTCACAAATGTGCCGGGTGGCGACTCCAACCTTTGGACTGAGGATCAACCGAGCCCCTCAAGCCCTTGTCAGGCCTCGATAGTGTCGCGTAAGACGGTCACCACAGCGCCAACCCACCGCAGTTTTTCTTATTGCCAACAGCCAAAATCGTAGTAAGATTAGGCAGTTCTGTACTTTCCCGGATATTCAGGTTATGAGGCTAATGGATGCCGGGTAACCACAACGAAATAGAGAAAGGTCTTTGGGATGCGGCGGATGAGTTGAGGGCCAACTCGAAGCTCAAGTTGTCGGATTATCCTGTCGCGGCATTAGAACTGTAGGCGGCCCAATGGACTTGATCCCTTATCACGCAAAATACTACGCTCTTGAACTCACGAAACGTTGTCCAATTGACAGCGTGGAAAAGCTGGCCGGTGCACGGGTGGATGCCCAGGTAGACCTGAACCCTCACCAGATAGAAGCCGCTCTGTTTGCTTTTCGGAGTAAGCCTGATCGGTATCCGAACTTGACGATCGAGCAGATTCCCAAGGCCGTGCTTAGCCGCTGCGAGTGGGGCAAGGACGACTACAGTTTGCAGGTGGAGAACCTGCCCAAGGCGCCCCATCCGCCAGGCCAGATGGAATTGATCTCGGTGGCGGGGGATTGAGTCAGTCAACCGCAAAGAGGGCCATGGAGGTGAGATAACACATGCTCAAGCTGAATGAGGCAGAACAGGCGTGGCTTGACGCTTATCGAAAGGATCTTGACAAAAAGTATCCCGGAGCAGTTCACAAAATGCTTATCTACGGGTCAAAAGCCCGTGAGCAGGCGCACGCTGAAAGCGATCTCGACGTGCTTCTCATTGTCAAGAACGAGGCCGGCGTTTTAAAAAGGGAGCTGCGGAGGATCGGCTACGTGTTAGCGGCGACAGAGGATGTTTTGCCTTCGATCCTCGCTTATACCGAAGAAGAGTGGGAGAGAAGAAAAAAAAGCGGGTCAACTTTCCGCCAGGCGGTTGAGCGCGACGCAGTCCGAGTCCTATGAACCGGAATATGATCGTGGCGGAGTGGAGTAGGGCTCGCGAAGCGCTCCGAGCGGCGGAAATCTTGACTCGTGACCACTGCTATGCCGACGCAATCTCAAGAGCCTATTACGCGATTCTGCATGCGGCGAAGGCGACCCTCCATGTCCATGACATAGCGGCTGAAAGCCATGCCGCAGTGAGGCGGATGTTTGGTCTGCATCTGGTTCGATCGGGAGAGATAGAACCGGAGTGGTCGGCATATCTCGTCGAAAGCCTCGACGATCGCCTGGCAGCCGACTACGACGTCGAAACCGTTTTTTCAAGAGAAGAGGCCAGAAGCGAGTGTCGTCGAAGCCGCGAGTTTCTTAGCCGCATCCGGCGTTACTTGTTAAAGAAGGGCCTTAAAGAACCAGAATTGCGCAAAAGTTATCGTAGTGGCTAAGTATGATGCAAAGTAAGAGTTCAATATCCAAAGGTCGCTCGTTTGGAAAGATCGGAAAGTTCTGGGACGAGCATGACTTAAACGAATTCTGGGACAAGACCAGAAAAGTGAGATTTAATGTGCGAACCGAGTTGGACACTACAAACCGCCCTGGCAAACACCGTCAAGGCAAACGTCCTCGATAAGTTTGGAGCTTATGAATCGCCACATAAACGCCATTGCCGTACGCTTGAGCCTCCGGCCGCCGCAGCGACGGTCGCTGGAGATTCTCGACCGGGTGACGGAGATCGTTCCGCCGAGGGAGGGGGCGGATATCGAGAATGCGCGTGCCGCCATCCGGAGCGAGTTTCCGACGGTGACGGATTTCGAGCGGAAGTTGCCTTCGGTTTGCTTCGCTCTGGCTACCGGAGTCGGCAAGACGCGGTTCATGGGCGCGTTTATCAGCTATCTCCACCTGGTGCACAGTCGATAAGACCACACTTTATTATGGTTGCCTAAATTGAAGGCTCGAATCCCTCCATTACTGCCTGAGGGGACGGGAGTCTTTTCTTGAAAATACAGATCGCTGGCTAGTAGAGATCGTTCCGTGAAAGCATCTTCGCCTTTTGCGACCCTCCTTGACCGCCGGGCTCTCCGCCGAATGGCGGGCTCGCGGTCGTTCGAACGCGGTGAGGACTACTTCGGCAATAGACAGGTTGGGGCCATAGCCGAGCACAAGGGGACGATCACGGCAAACGTGCAAGGAACCCGACCTTATCGGGTCAAGCTGTGGATTGACAAGGGAGAACTGGAATACTCGTGTACCTGCCCCGTGGGGGAGGATGGTGAGTTCTGCAAGCATTGTGTGGCCGTGGGACTGACATGGCTTGAAGGTGGGCAACTAAAGCTGTCGGGAAAGAGCCAGGCGCCCCCGGCTATGACCATGGACGACGTCCGCGCCTATCTCTTGGGAGAGGACAAGAACGCGCTGGTGGAGATGCTCGTGGACGGCGCGATGAAGGATGACCGCCTGTGCCAACG
>JAUXIP010000301.1 GCA_030620935.1 Deltaproteobacteria bacterium
ACCCCGATGGGATGAACCTTGACATGCGGCTGAGCTCAGTCGAAGCCCCGGAATTCCCTGCGGTCAGTTCCGGCTTTCATCCGGCGCAAGCCGTCGGTGGGGCGAAGGCATCGCCAGAGCGCTGCTCCGGCCATGTTCCGCTCAGAGCGTCCGCTCAGCCCTTGCGCATCTCACAGTTGTAAATCCCAACGGCGAACAATTGAAATTCGGAATGGCCAGTTCCGCTCTTTGTTGACGAAAGTCACATTGGGGATATATTGTCAGATTCCTAGCAACAGGGAAGATGAAAGGAAGCGATGGCACTATCCGAAGATGAGATTCGTCAGATTCTGAAGCTGCTGGAAGATTCGAGTTTCGACTTTATGCAGCTTGAAGTCGAAGACTTAAAGCTTACAGTAAGTAAAAGTGGTTATATTCCCGTAACTCCTAATGAAAATACTGCGCCGATCTCTCAGGGGGCGAAGGCATCGGAGGCTCCATTGGCGGGAACTAAAGAAGCGCCGGTACTGCACGCTGGGGGGAACAAAAACGATCTCGCTCAGACGGATGTTGAGACGGCCCGCGCAAGAGGACTCATCGCTATTAAAGCCTCCATTGTCGGTACCGTTTACACAACGCCGGAGCCTGGAGCGCCGCCTTTTGTCGATGTTGGGGGACAGGTGGACGAAGATACCACGGTGGGCCTGATTGAGGTTATGAAAGTCTTTACTGCGGTCAAATCCGGAATAAGAGGAACCGTTGCCGAGATACTTGTTCAGAACGGGCAATTCGTGGAATACGGACAGACGCTCTTTCTCGTAAAACCCGTGGTGTCCCGTAAGAAGGGTTGACCGCCATGGGAATCTCGCGTGTTTTAGTGGCCAACCGCGGAGAGATCGCTGTCCGCATCATCAGGGCGTGCCGGGGCTTGGGCAAAGAGGCAATCGTCGCGGTTTCTGAAGCTGATCGCGATAGCCTGCCGTCTAAGCTGGCGAACCACGCCGTATGCATCGGTCCTGCGAAAGCTTCAGAGAGCTATCTCAGAATCGGTTCCATCATCGCAGCCGCATTAGGGACCGGCTGCGATGCGATTCATCCCGGATACGGTTTCCTGGCGGAGCGCCCGGAGCTTGCCGAGGCCTGCGAAAAACATAAGATCAAGTTTATCGGACCGAGCCCTGAAAACATCCGGGAGATGGGAAACAAACTGCGGGCGCGCGCCATGGTTAAGAGCCATGGGATACCGGTCGTCCCGGGCTCGGAGAATGTCAGGAGCGTTAGAGAAGCGACCGAGTTGGCAATGGAGGTCGGTTTTCCGGTTCTCCTCAAAGCCGCAGCCGGAGGTGGTGGGCGGGGGATCAAACATGTCTCAGACCCTAAAGAATTTCAAAATGCCTTTGAGACGGCAGCGGCAGAGGCGCGGGCGGCGTTCGGAGACGCCACGCTCTACATCGAGCGATATATTCCGAATGCAAGGCACATCGAAGTCCAAGTGCTGGGCGACCGGTTCAATAACGTGATCCACCTGGGAGAGCGTGACTGTTCGCTGCAGCGCCGCTATCAAAAAGTCGTCGAAGAGGCCCCTGCCCCGTGCTTGTCGGATTCCATTCGGCAAGAGCTTCATAGCGCGGCGGTAACCATCGCAAATCGAATGCGTTACGAAAACGCCGGCACGGTAGAATTCATCGTAGATCAAGACAGCGGCAAGTACTATTTCCTTGAGATGAACACGCGTATTCAGGTCGAGCACCCGGTGACCGAGATGATCACGGGGATCGATTTGGTCAAGGAGCAGATTCGCGTAGCCGACGGCCAAGCGCTGGCCTTCTCCCAATCGGAGGTGCGATTCGCCGGCCACGCCATTGAGTGCCGCATCACCGCAGAGTCGGCAGAAAACGGCTTTCGGCCCTGTCCCGGCCTCATTACACGGTGGTTTCCCCCCACGGGTCCTGACATCCGGCTGGACAGCCATTGCTTCGCCGGCTACACGGTGCCTCCGTTCTACGATTCGCTCCTGGCCAAGCTGATCGTTCACGGGGATAATCGGATAGGCGCGGTCGGGCGCATGCAGGAGGCCCTTGCCGATTTCGTCGTGTCGGGCCCGGCGACGACCCTTCCCTTTCTCCGCTCTCTGGTCTGTCAGCTCGACTATATTAAGGGGGACGTCAACACGCGCTGGATCGAGGAGAGACTCGACTCTTTGATTCCGGAGGCCGAGGAGGTGGCTTCATGAGCGAGGTTCGATTTGTCGACACGACGCTTCGCGACGGCCATCAAAGCCTTTGGGCCGAAGGGATGACGACCGGCATGATGTTGCCCATTCTTGATAGGATGGACAATGCGGGGTTCGAAGCGGTCGAATTGCTCTCGGCCTCTCATCTCAAAAAATGCGTCCGTGAACTTAAGGAGGATCCCTGGGAACGAATCCGGTTGGTCACCCAACGGCTTAAAAAGACTCCCGCCCGTCTCATCGCCGGCAGGGTTAGCTCTTTCGAGTTTACGCCGTTATCCATATACCAGCTCTTTTTGGAGCGGATGGCCGCTAACGGCGTGAAGCAGATCCGCATATCCGACGAGTGGAATGACCTTTCAAGCTGGCAGCGAAAAGTCCGAAGCGCGCGACAGGCCGGTCTTTATTGCGTGGTCAACTTGATCTACTCAGTCTCGCCGAAGCACACGGACGAATACTATGCGCAAAAAACCCGCGAAGCTGCGACGCTAGGCGTGCCTCGGCTCTGCCTAAAGGACCCGGGCGGATTGCTTACGCCGGAGCGGACACAGACGCTTGTCCCCTTGATTTTCGAGAACAGCAACGGCATTCCTCTGGAACTCCACACCCATTGCACTACGGGGCTCGGCCCACTATGCTGTTTAGAGGCCATCAAACTGGGAGTCAAAACGATCAACACAGCGATCCCGCCGCTCGCCGACGCCTCTTCCAACCCATCCGTGTTCAACGTAGCAAAGAACGCACGCGCCCTGGGCTATACACCGGCGATCGACGAAGAAAGTCTCAGGCCGGTCTCCGAACACTTCACGGCGATAGCAAAAAGAGAGGGTCTGCCCATAGGCGCGCCGGTTGAGTACGATTACAATCAGTACCTTCACCAGGTGCCGGGTGGGATGATCTCCAATCTCGAGCATCAACTCCGCATCGTCGGGATGGACAATCGGCTGCCCCAGGCTTTGGAAGAGGCTATCCAGGTTCGTGCCGAATTCGGCTACCCCATCATGGTGACCCCCCTTTCTCAATTCGTAGGTAGCCAAGCGGCGATCAACGTGATTGTCGGAGAGCGCTACAAAGAGGTGACCGATCAGGTTATCCACTATGCCTTGGGACGGTGGGGCAAGGAAGGAGCTTCCTCTATGGACTCGAAGGTCAAGGACAAGATTCTAAGCAGACCCAGGGCCAAGGAGCTGGCCGGAGTGGAGCCTCCGGAGCCATCGATTGAGGAGGTGCGGCGAAATCTAGGCGGCCCCGCGGTCTCTGATGAAGAGCTTTTGCTCCGGTGGGTAGTCAGAAAAGAGGAGATTGAAGCGATGCGCGCTGCCGGTCCGATCAAGGAATATTCAAGCGGGGCGCATCCCGTGGTTAGGCTTATCGAGGAGCTGACCAAGCAGGCCGACCGCCGCCACATTCATGTGCAGAAGCCGGGGCTGTCCGTAACGCTCGAAAAAAGAGGCGGCTAGCAGGCTGCTGAAAAAGCCTCATCTGTTTCGTTGCGCTCAATCGCCTCGCTCCGACGTACTGCTTAAGTACGCCTCCGCTCGTCGATTTTTCGCGCGCCTTGCATCTGAGATCTTTTTGAGTAGCCTGAGAGCAGAGTATTTCATAATACGGCGCTAGTCTAATGATTTAGCGGGGAAACTTAAGGAGGACGTTTTTATGGAAGTGATCGCCATCGACGTGCATGTTCACCTTTGCGACGAGCTCACCTTGAAGTCCAA
>JAUXIP010000157.1 GCA_030620935.1 Deltaproteobacteria bacterium
CCCACCCCTGTCAACTCCCAATCGGCTCTCTCTCAACAAGTGAGGTTCCTCAGGATAAAACCTTCCGGCATGAGTCAATAGGTCACTGCCTCGACGGCCACCCTCCCGTCCCCTTTGGGTGAGTTCTCCAACGGCCTGGGCCTGGCACCAACCTCCACGTCCCTGTGCCTCAGGCCTCCAGGTTCCCTCCCTCGGAACCGCATGAATCGTAGCGCTGCGCGGGGGGCCTGCTCCGAAGAAAGGGAGGCGTCCGACACTAAGGCTACTTGAGGGAAATGGACCTGACAGGTTAAGTGCTTAGGGGCAGAGAAGTACAGGTTCATCGGCTCCCGCTGAGGAGCGGGCCCCCCGCGCTTCTCTGGAACACCACACTTTTTGAAATGGAGCCTCTGGAGCAGCCATGGGTTGACACGCTATCTAAATATCTATATATTTCGATGAATCAACCAGGCCGTCTATGGATTTTGTACGCACACTCAAAGCCCTCGCCGACCCAAGCCGGCTGCGCGTCTTGGCTGCGGTGGCTGAAGAAGAGTTGACCGTCGGTGAGATTCAAGAGATTGTCGATTCCATGCAATCGTCGGTCTCGCGCAATCTGGGTATTCTCCGGGACGCAGGATTCGTCCTGGACCGGAGAGAAGGCACCAGCGTCTATTTTTCCCTGCGCCACGACATGCCGGAGCCGGCGAGACAACTATTTGATACGGTGACGCATCGTTTCAAAGAATTGCCGGAAGCAAAGGAAGACCAGAAGCGGCTCAGCCAGTGTCGCCAGCGGCGTATCCAACGTTCGCGCGATTATTTCGAAGCCATCGCAGGGGATTGGGAAAGGCTGCGCAAGGGCTATTTTGACGATCGAGTGACCTCATTGGCTTTGGAGAAGCTGTTGCCTTCAGACCTGGTTTTGGCGGACGTCGGCTGCGGGACCGGGAGCTTGACGTTTGAGTTGGCTCGTTTTGCCAAGCAAGTGATCGCCATCGACCTCTCCCGGGAGATGTTGAGGCGAGCCGGTTATTTAGCAAAGGAGCAGGGTGTTCGGAACGTGGAGTTCCGCCGGGGCGACGCAGCCAAACTGCCGCTTGCAGATGGGACTGTAGACGCAGCTTTTTGTGTGATGGTGCTCCATTTCTTGGCGAATCCGGCACAGGCCGTTAGGGAATTGTGCCGCATCACGCGAGCCGGAGGATCTATTATCCTGGTAGATCTCGTCTCCCATGACCAGGAGTGGATGAAGAAAGAACTGGCTCACCGGTGGCTTGGATTCGAGCGGTCCATGGTCGAAGAGTGGTTTCAAGCAGGGGGTATGGCGCAGGTTGAATTCGAGTTGACGGGAAGCTATGCCGGAGAAAAGATGAATAGAAACGGAAGACATCCGGCAGAAATTTTCATTGCGCGAGCGGTTTTGCCGGCGAAGCCTGCGCAGCGTCTTGCCGGAAAAAGATAGCAATGCCGAATACAGAAGCAACTCTCAAGCAACTTCTCACGGAGAAAATCCTCATCATCGACGGGGCGATGGGGACCATGATCCAAGCCCTCAAATTCGATGAGAAGGATTTTCGCGGCGAGCGTTTTGCCGAGCACCCCAAGGCGCTGAAGGGCTGCAACGACCTTTTTTCTCTAACTCAACCCGATGCCATTGAACAGATTCACCTTCAGTATCTGGAAGCCGGCGCCGACATCGTCGAGACGAATACGTTCAATTCAACTTCGATCTCGATGGCTGATTATCAATTGGAATCCGCCGTCTATGACATCAATGTGGCGGGCGCCAGGGCCGCTAAGAAAGCGGTTGAATTGTTCATGGCCAAAGCTCCCACCCGACCCCGGTTTGTTGCGGGAGCGATGGGTCCGACCAATCGTACCTGTTCGATTTCTACGGATGTGCACAGCGCCGCAACGCGCGGAGTGACATACGACGAATTGGTCCAGGCTTACTATGACCAGGCGCGCGGGCTGCTGGATGGCGGCGCGGACATCCTCTTGGTGGAAACGATTTTCGATACTCTCAATGCGAAAGCCGCCTTTTTTGCGATCGCGACTTTGTTGGAGGAGCGTAAAATTCAAGTGCCACTCATGGCCTCGGTCACCTTTATTCAGCCCGGCAGCAACCGTGGCGTGACGGGACAAACCGTAGAAGGCTTCTGGAACTCCGTTTCCCATGTGCCGCTTTTGAGCGTCGGCATGAATTGCGCGCTCGGTCCCAAAGAAATGCGCCCGCTCATCGAGGAGCTGTCACACATTGCGCCGATTTACATCAGCACTTATCCGAATGCCGGCCTGCCCGATCCACTGCTGCCCACGGGTTTTCCGGAAACGCCTGAAAGTCTCGCACCTCCTCTTCGTGACTGGGCGGAGAACGGCTGGCTTAATATCGTAGGCGGATGTTGTGGCACGACACCAGAGCATATCACGGCAATTGCCCAAGCTGTCGAAGGGCTGCCACCGCGGGTACCCCCTGCGGTCGAACCTCATCTCCGCTTAAGCGGCCTAGAGAGCGTTACTGTCCGGCGCGAATCCAACTTCGTCAACATAGGCGAGCGAACCAATGTGACCGGATCACCGGCCTTTGCGAAGCTGGTTTTGGCCGGAGATTACGAAAAAGCGGTGGCCGTAGCGCGACAACAGGTCGAGGGCGGCGCCCAGATTATCGACGTCAACATGGATGAGGGAATGCTCGATTCCAAAGGGGCGATGGAAAAATTCCTCCGGCTCATCGCCGGTGAGTCCGAAATAGCCCGTGTGCCCGTGATGGTCGATAGCTCGAAATGGGAAGTGATCGAAGCCGGACTCAAATGCCTGCAAGGCAAAGGCATCGCAAACTCCATCAGCTTGAAGGAAGGAGAAGAGAAGTTTATCACGCAAGCAAAGCTCGCTCGACGCTATGGCGCGGCTGTAGTCGTGATGGCCTTCGACGAACGGGGCCAAGCCGATACCTTCGAGCGGAAAATTGAAGTTTGCGCGCGCTTGTACAAGATCCTTACCGAGCAGGTCGGTTTTCCGCCCCAGGACATCATCTTCGATCCCAACATTCTTACTGTCGGCACCGGTATCGAAGAGCACAACAACTATGCCGTCAATTTCATCGAGGCCACCCGATGGATCAAAAACAATTTGCCGCTGGCAAAGGTTAGTGGCGGGGTTAGCAACATTTCATTTTCCTTTCGCGGCAACAACACGCTGCGCGAAGCGATGCATTCGGCATTTCTCTATCACGCCATCGGGGCCGGACTCGATATGGGCATCGTGAATCCCGGGATGCTGGCGGTCTATGAGGAGGTTCCCAAGGATTTGCTCGAATTGGTGGAAGATGTGCTGCTCAATCGCCGGCCTGAGGCCACCGATCGTCTTGTTACGTTTGCCGGAACGGTCAAGCAAAAGGGAAAGGCCGTAGTTAAAGACGACGGCTGGCGAAGCGACTCCGTGGAAAAGCGTCTGTCGCACGCACTAGTCAAGGGGATCACGGACTTCATCGATCAAGACGTCGAAGAAGCGAGGACCAAATATGGCAAACCGTTGTCGGTGATCGAGGGGCCGCTTATGGACGGCATGAACGTGGTCGGCGATTTATTCGGCTCGGGCAAGATGTTTTTACCGCAGGTGGTGAAGAGTGCCCGCGTCATGAAAAAAGCAGTGGCGTATCTCACGCCATTTTTAGACGCAGAGAAAAATAAAACCAATAAAATCGAGAAGCGGGTCAAGCTCGTTTTCGCTACGGTGAAGGGTGACGTCCACGACATCGGCAAGAACATCGTCGGCGTGGTCCTCAACTGCAACAATTATGACGTGATCGACCTGGGCGTGATGGTTCCCGCCGACAAGATCATTGACACCGCGATCGAAGAAAAGGCGGATATCATCGGCCTAAGCGGCCTGATCACGCCGTCCCTTGACGAGATGATCCATGTGGCAGGAGAGATGGAAAGACGTGGCCTGAATTTGCCGCTCCTGATCGGGGGGGCCACCACCAGCAAGCGTCATACCGCGGTGAAGATCGCCCCCGCCTACGAGCATGAGGTCGTCCACGTCATCGACGCCTCGCGCGCCGTACCTGTGGTGGGAAGTCTCAGCAATCGTCGGAATCGAAAGGCCCTGGCAGATAAAAACCGTATCGAGCAAGAGGTAATGCGGCAGGAATACGAAGGGAAAACAGCGGCGGAGTTACTCACTTATGAGGAATCAGCACGACGGGGAGTCAATATCGACTGGGACAAATCACAAATATGCGTGCCAGAGTTTACCGGGCGAAGGACGCTGAAAGATTTTCCGCTCTCGGAACTCGTCCCGTACATCGACTGGTCTCCTTTTTTCCATGCCTGGGAGATTCGCGGCCGTTATCCCAGTTTGCTCAATGACCCGGTCAGGGGTCCTGCAGCCCAGGAGCTCTTCGATAACGCCCAAGAACTGCTCAACGAAATCGTCGGGAAAAACCTTTTAAAGGCACACGCAGTCTATGGCTTTTATCCCGCCAATAGCGACGGGGATGACATCGTACTCTACGCAGACTCCTCGCGAAAAAAGGAGCTGACTCGCTTTCATACTTTACGCCAACAGAAAGAGAGCCAACGTGGAAAACCCCAATTTGCACTGGCCGATTTTGTCGCTCCCCGGGAGTCCGAGCTGGTCGATTATGTTGGTGCGTTTGCAGTGACCGCAGGTCACGGGACCGATGATTTAGTCGCACGTTTTGAGAAGGATCACGATCAGTACAACGCCATAATGGCCAAAGCTCTCGCGGACCGGCTGGCCGAGGCATTCACAGAATATTTGCACAAGCGGGTGAGGGTGGAATGGGGCTATGGGAAGGATGAGAAGCTGACCAACGAGCAGTTGATCGGAGAACTCTACCGCGGCATTCGTCCCGCCCCAGGCTACCCCGCCTGTCCCGATCATACAGAGAAGAAGATTCTGTTCGACCTGCTGGGCGTGGAAAAAGCCACGGGTATTACTTTGACGGAAAACTTCGCTATGCTTCCGGCTGCATCGGTATCCGGTTTCTACTTCGCCAACAAGGAGTCCCGCTATTTTGCCGTGAGCGCTATCGGGAGAGACCAGGTGGAATCTTATGCTGCCCGCAAAGAGATGGCTATCACCGAGGTCGAGCGTTGGCTCTCGCCCGTCCTCGGGTATGACCCGGCCCGAGTCTAAAATCCGCGCTATTTTAACTGTTGAACGCTTGAACCCTCGTGCCGGGTAGGCTCATTCGTCGTAATTTGCAGGCCGCACCGGCGCTCGGAGGCTTTTTTTCTCGGCCTGGCGATGCTTGTCACCGAGCATTCGCAACTTAGAACGCCGGGACCGCCTTCTCTTCTGCCGCCTGATCTTGGCGGCCTTTTGCTCTGCCGCGGTTTTGGCTCCGCTAAGCTTAGCCTCGATTTTGTCCAGCAGGATTCTTCGAGCCAAAAAACGATTGAGCGCCTGAGAGCGCTCTTTTTGGCACTTGACCCGAACACCGGACGGTCTATGGTGGAGCAGCACACAGGTCGAAACCTTATTGACCTTCTGGCCGCCGGCGCCCGAAGAGCGCACAAATTGTTCGTCAATATCATGCTCTCGAACACCCAAAGCCCGCATGCGCTCGGAGAGTTGTTTTTCCTTTCTGGGTGAAACTGGAAACGAGGCCATGATTTAGATTTGTATCACAGCGAGAATGGCGAATATAGGAATGAGGGCCCCACACAGATAGACACTAAGGTCTTGGATCTCGTGGTCCAA
>JAUXIP010000203.1 GCA_030620935.1 Deltaproteobacteria bacterium
TATCTGCGGTTTCGTTTGGCGACGCTTTATGTCCGCAAGAGGGACCTGAAAAGGGCTTTGAAAGAGGCAGAAGAAGCAGTGCGCCTGGAGCCTGAGAATGTGGAGAACCATCTCCTTCTGGCCGGTCTTTACTCTTCGACGGGGGATGACTTAAAGGTGATCCGAGAGTATGGCGAGGTGCTCCACCTGGATGCCGATAATCTGGAAGCTCTCCTCTATTTGGGAGCCCTTCATCTCAAATTGGAGGAATACGAAAAAGCCACGGAGCATCTGAACAAACTCCTCGCCCTCAACCCGAACTCTTTTCTCGGCCTCTACTACCTCGGCCGTGTCCAGGCTAAGAGCCGACTCTACCCGGCTGCGGAGGAGAGCTATCGCAAGGCCCTGGGGCTCGACCCCAGATCCGAGGCGGTGCTGATGGACCTGGCCCTGGTGTATGAGCTTCAAGGGAAGACGGAGGATGCTCGCCAGACGTATAAAAAACTCCTCGAGAGCGATCCGAAAAATCCGTGGGCGACAAAGAGATTGGGCGAGCTTTATATAGGGGAGAACAAATTGGATGAGGCCCTCTCCCAATTTCAAAAACTCCAGTCCATCGAGGCGGATCCCCGCGAGACCAGGATCAAGATCGGCCTGATCTATTTTGAGAAGGGAAATTTTGAACGGGCGGCCACTGAATTCAGCCTTGTTCTCGCCGCCGATCCCGCAAACGACCGGGTCCGTTATTACTTGGGCTCGACCTATGCGGAGATGAAAGCCTACGATCGCGCTTTGGAGGAATTCTCTCGGGTGTCGGAAGAAGGCGACTACTATGCCAATGCCCGTGTCCAGATCGCTTATCTCTATGACCAGCGCAAAGAGATTTCCAAGGCGATCGAGGCTGTTGAGGCCGCGTTAAAAAAGGATGGGGATAACAAAGCAGTTCTTTCTCTGCTTGCATCGCTTCATCGCAAGGCAAAAGACTATTCCAAAGCCGTTGAGATCATGGAAAAGGTCGTTGTGATGGATCCCGAGAACGATCAGGTCCATTTTCAGCTGGGAGCTCTCTACGACGAGACGAAAAATAAAGAGAAGACGATCGAGCACATGCAAAAAGCTATTAATTTGAATCCGCAAAATGCCGCGGCCTTGAACTACCTCGGCTATACCTGGGCCGAGATGGGATCCCGTCTCGACGAGGCCGAAGACCTGATTCTTAGGGCTTTGAAGATTCAACCCGATGACGGGTTCTATATCGACAGCCTGGGATGGGTCTATTATCAAAGGGGGGATTATCAAAGGGCAGTGGAAGAGCTGGAGCGAGCCGTGGAGCTTGCGGACGAAGACCCTACGATTATTGAACATCTCGGAGATGCCTACGAAAAAGTCGGCAGGGTGGATAACGCCCTGGAGCGTTTTCGACAGGCTTTGAAGAAATCCGAGGAAGAGGACCAGATAAAGAGAATTCAGCAAAAGATTCAGCTCCTGGAGAGAAAAATTTGAGGCTGCTGAGGAAGCGGAAGGCCTGCCTGTCGGTTACCCGCGGTTTTATCCTCATTGGACTTTTCATCGGGATCTCAAGCTGCACGTTTTTATCCGAGACTCCTTCGATATTGAAAAACGTCCCCTCAAGGAGGCAAGAACCCGGAGAGCTCATTAAAAGTCTTCAGCAAAGGGCCGATCAATTCCGATCCCTGCGCGCGCTGGCCAAAGTCCGTTATTGGGGTCCTAACGGAAAGGCCGGGTTCCAAGAAGCCGTGCTTGTCTATCGGCCCGACCGTCTGCGCTTCGAAACTCTGTCCAATTTGGGTGCCATATTGATCGTGACCGTCGCCGCGAACGAGATCATAGGCTTCCACCCACGCGAAGGCCTCTTCTATCGCGGAAGAAGCTCAAAGGCGAATCTTTTTCGTTACACTCAAATCTCCTTGGAGCTGGAAGAGATTACAGCCCTGCTGCTCGGATTGCCGCCGGCTCGTTCGCAAGAGGATTGGGTGGAAGGGGAAGACTCCGTTTCCCGGCAGGACGGTACAGGGGCGAAGGAGTTGGTCGCTTTTTATCCGAACACGACCATCCCCACTCAGTGGGAGCGCTTCGATCCTGATGGAGAGAGGACGGTAACCGCCATTTTTTCAGATTTTGGCATTACCTCCGCCGGTCCGTTCCCTCTGAAGATTTCTCTCGAAGACCATATTCACGAGAGGTATTTGGAGCTCCACTACCAAGAGCCTGAACTCAATGTCGAACTTCCCTATGCCCTGTTTGTGCAGCAAAAGCCTGATCATGTCCGAGAGGTTCCTCTTGAATCTTTGGGCGGCTGAAGCTGCAGGATCAGGTAAGGATCGGGGATGCGAAAAACGCTTTGGCTGCTCGTCCTGCTGATTCCCATCGCTTTTCTTTCTTGTCTCACCAATAATCCCTATCGTCCGGACGAAGCAGGTAAAAATATTTACTACGATACTTTCTCAGAAGAGCCAAAGCACTTGGATCCGGCTCGCTCCTACTCCTCAAATGAATACACCTTTCTCCAACAGATCTACGAGCCCGTGGTCCAGTACCACTATCTGAAACGTCCTTATGCTCTTGTGACACTGACTGCCGCATCCATGCCAAAACCTGAGTTGTATGACAAAGACGGTCGGCCTCTCTCTCCTGAAGCTCCGGCCGATGAAGTCGCGAAGGTGATCTATGAAATTAGACTTCGCTCCGGAATTCTGTATCAAGATCACCCCTCATTTGCCAAAACCTCGGACGGAAAATACCGATGGCATCTCGGCCCAGGGGAATCATTCCCAGATATTGAACATCCGGACGAGCTACCTGAAAGGGGGACGCGCAAATTACGTGCGGAGGACTACGTCTACCAAATCAAACGGCTAGCCCATCCTCTTCTGGCATGTCCCATCTTTCCTTTGCTGGTCAACTACATCGAGGGCTTTGCCGAGCTCCACCAGACTCTCAACCAAGAGATCACACGGATCCGCGAAGAGCGCCGAAAGGCAGCAGGCGTTTTCTATAACCAGGAGGCCGATGAGCGGGTGAACCCGATCTATCTGGACCTGCGCAAGTACGATCTCCCGGGAGTGCAGGTCGTAGACTCGAGGACCTTGCGCATCATACTCAAGAAAAAATATCCTCAGTTCATCTATTGGCTGGCTATGCCGTTCTTTGCCCCCGTTCCCTGGGAGGCGGACCGTTTCTATACCCAATCGGCTGCTGTCGAACAGAATATTACGCTGGATCGGTTTCCTGTCGGAACCGGCCCTTTTACCCTCGCCGTCAATCAGCCCAACTACCGGATGGTCCTCAGTCGCAACCCCAATTTCAGCGGTGAGCTTTATCCCGATGAAGGGACCCCGAAAGATAGAAAGCTCGGCTTGCTGACCGATCAAGGCCGGCCTCTTCCCTTTGTCGAAGAGGCGGTCTATATGCGGGAGAAAGAAAGCATTCCTCGTTGGAACAAGTTTCTTCAGGGTTACTATGATACCTCAGGGATCAACTCGGATGTATTCGACCAGGCCGTTCAGATCTCCTCCCAGGGGAGCGTGGAGCTGACCGAAGCCCTGCAGGGGAAAAACGTTCGCCTTTTGACCGCTGTTTCTCCTACGACTCACTATTACGCGTTCAACATGTTGGATGATGTCGTAGGCGGATATGGCGAGAAAAAGCGAAAACTTCGCCAGGCCCTCTCCATCGCCGTAAACCTCGAAGAATTCGTCCAGATCTTTTTGAATGGCCGCGGTATTGTGGCGCAAGGACCGATTCCCCCGGGTATCTTTGGCTATCAGGAGGGAAAGGTCGGTGTCAATCCGATCGTTCACGAATGGGACGAAAGGCTTGGAAGTCTCCGCCGTAAAAATCTCGAGGAAGCCAAACGGCTCCTTGCCGAAGCCGGATATCCAGGCGGTCGAGACCCCAAAGGTAAGCCGCTGGTGATCTTCTACGACGCCACGATTTCCGGGGCCGGCAAGCCCCTCATCGATTGGTTACGCAAGCAATTCGATGCCATCGGTGTTCAGTTGCAGGTCCGCTCGACCGACTACAACCGTTTTCAGGAAAAAGTCCTCAAGGGAAATTTCCAGATGATTTCTTGGGGCTGGCATGCCGATTATCCCGATCCGGAGAATTTTCTCTTCCTGCTCTATGGTCCCAATGCCAAAGTAAAATCCCAGGGAGAAAACGCGGCCAACTACGACAACCCGCATTTTAACGAACTCTTTCGTAAGATGGAGAACATGACGAACTCGCCGGAGCGGGAGGCCCTGATCCGCGAAATGTTGGCGGTCGCCCGCGAAGATGCTCCCTGGATATGGGGCTTCCACCCAGTCGGCTACGGCCTCTACCATGACTGGTACCGCAATGCCAAGCCCATGTCGTTCGGCAGCAACACCTTGAAATACAAACGAATCGACCCGGAACTCAGGGAAAATCGTCGTGCCGAATGGAACTGGCCTGTTACCCAGCCTCTTTGGTTCGTCCTAGGACTTCTAGTTTTGGGAACGATTCCGGCCACAATCACGATCTATAGACGGGAGCGAGGAGTTGGCCGCTCATGATCGCTTATATCATCCGGCGCTCCCTCTATGCGATCCCTATCTTGTTCGGTGTCAACGTGATCGTCTTTCTCCTCTTTTTCTTCGTAAACTCCCCAGACGACATGGCTCGGGCTCACTTGGGTCAGAAGCGAGTGACGCCGGAGCAGATCGATCGATGGAAACGGGAACACTCTTTGGATCTGCCTTATTTCTACAACGCTGGCTGGCGCAGGCTGGGATCACTTTCCGCCACCGCGCCTGTAAGCAAAGCGGAGTTTCTTACAGCAGGAGAAGGGAATTACGTCCTTGTGGTGGAGGCTCCGGAGGCCAAGCAAGCGGCGCAAAGCCGAGTCCTGCGTATTCGTTCTTCACAGCCGGACCGGCTCA
>JAUXIP010000285.1 GCA_030620935.1 Deltaproteobacteria bacterium
AAGGGAATTCCGGAAGGTTCATCCAAGCAAGTCCCTGCAGGGTCGCTGCGGGAGTCCGTGGAGCGAAGGGAGCCCCGAAGCCCTACACCCGCTAAGATTAGGGCCTACAGCTTTATGTTATGTTATTACTGGTTGACTTTTTTTCCTTTATCATGCAGTCATGGCTCTAAAACTCGGGTCCTCGGGGAAGACATGCATCGTTAACCAAAGCGCGACCTGCACAAAAAAATTGTCATTACTATGAGAGTTTTATTGAAACGCACATCCGGAGTTCAAGGATGAACTGGGAAGCTTGGGTTACTCTCGCCGTGGTTGCCATCACGATCGGGGTGTTGGTAAAGGATCTCCTGCCGCCCTCGGCGAGCATACTAGGCTCCACTATTCTATTGCTGCTGGCAGGCGTCCTAACGCCGGAGCAGGCATTCTCGGGCTTCAGCAACACGGCCCCCATTACCGTCGCCGCCCTCTATGTCGTGGCGCGGGGTGTGGACAAAACCGGAGCGTTGCAACCTATTGTCGGCTGGCTCCTGAGCTACGGAAGCGGCAAGCGTTCCTCACTGGCTAAGTTGCTCATGTCCTCGGCTACTGCCTCCGCGTTTTTGAACAACACACCGATCGTGGCAATGTTGGTCCCGCAGGTCACCGACTGGGCGCAACGCCGGGGAGAGTCGCCTTCGGGCTATCTGATGCCTCTCTCCTTTGCCGTTATACTCGGCGGCGTTGTAACGGCGATCGGCACCTCTACTAATCTCCTTGTGTCTGGAATGCTCGAGGCCAGAGGCCTGAGTCCCATCGGGATGTTCGAGATTTCTCGAGTCGGACTCCCCATGGCATTGGCCGGACTGGCTCTACTCGTCATTCTCGCCCCTATCTTGCTCCCTGTGCGGAGGCCGGCATGGCAGCAATTGGGAGACGACGTACGCGAGTTCGTCGTCCATATGGAGGTGATACCCGGCGGACCATTAGACGGCAAAACAGTAGAGGCCGGGGGACTCAGACATTTGCAGGGCGTGTTTTTGGCCGAGGTCGAGCGCGAGGGCGAGTTCATTGCGCCCGTGAATCCTACAACCGTGCTTCGTGGAGGGGACCGTCTGGTATTCGTCGGGAAGGCGGACCTTGTAGTCGATCTGCAAACCACTCGAGGTCTCGTCTCCAGCGAGCAGACACATTTGGTCGATTTTGATACCACGCGTCACACCTTTTTTGAAGCGGTCGTGGGTCAAGCTTCTCCCCTCGTGGGAAAGACCCTTCTCGAGGCGGGTTTTCGGGAGCGCTATCAAGGCGCAGTTGTGGCGATCCATCGCGCAGGCCAGCGGGTAAGGGCAAAGCTTGGGCAAGTGCGCATCCACGTTGGCGACACGCTGCTGCTGCTCACCGATGCCGGCTTCCGCAACCGGTGGCGCGACCGGAACGACTTTCTCCTTGTCTCCCGCCTCGGGGGAACACCTCCAGGAGCTACACGCAAGGCCGGGATAGCGGGAGTGATCTTGCTAACCATCGTGGTCGCTGCGGGCACAGGAATCATGCCGATTCTTCAAGCGGCCCTCTTAGGTGGTATCGCCCTGATCTTGTTCGGGGTTCTGACGCCCGGAGAGGCCCGTGATGCCGTGGATTTCGACGTCATCGTGGTGATAGCCGGCGCTTTTGGTTTGGGAGCGGCTATTCAAACCTCCGGCTTGGCTGATCGTCTTGGTACCATCTTGATCGGCGTATCCAGTTCCTTCGGACCACTGGGTGTCCTCCTTGGGCTGGTGCTCGCCACCGTCATGTTGACAGAGTTGATCACAAATAATGCCGCAGCGGCACTCGTCTTCCCGATTGCCCTATCCACTGCAGCCGAACTCGGCCTAGACCCCAGGCCGTTCGCCATTGCCATCGCTGTTGCAGCGTCGGCTTCTTTTCTCACACCGATAGGTTATCAGACTAATACCATGGTCTACGGCCCTGGTGGGTACCGGTTCAGCGACTACATCCGGCTGGGCGCCCCTTTGACGGTGGTCGCAATAGCGGCCATTATGACAGCCGTGCCCCATTTTTGGCCGATCTGAAAACAGGGTTTTCAAAGACCCTCTGGATGAACTGATCTTCTTAGGACGGCAATCGAGGCGGTGCAATCGCAAGAGTCATCTGAGACGGAGTGGCGACGCAATTTCTTTCTTGCCTGGCTTGCCCGTTTAAGCTTCTTCTTCGCTTTTCACCAGATGCAGCCCGTCTTTCCGATCTACCTTGGAGGGATGGGAGCCTCTTCCACAGTTATCGGGTCCGTGATGGCAACCTTCACTATCACAGCCACCGCGGCTCGGGCGCCCATCGGGCTCCTCGTCGATCGATTCGGCAGAAAGATTTTCCTCAACCTAGGAATTATCCTTTTCAGCGCCGCCACGCTGGGTTACGCTTGGGCACCGTCACTCCTGTTCATAGTCCTTTTCCGAATCCTCCACGGGATCGGATGGTCTGGCTGTACCACGGCAGTCGGAACGCTGGCGGCAGACATCGCTCCCGAGAAACGGCGCGGGGAATTGATCGGCTATGCCGGCATGGCAAGTAACGTGGGGGCCGCCATGGGACCGCTTGTCGGCTTCGCCATGTTCCGGCAATTCGGCTACCGGGGCATGTTCTTAACCGCGTTCGGGACGGTCCTGTCCAGTCTCCTTGCCGCGGCTCGGATTCAAGAACCCAAATTGGGGCCCGTCGGTCCGCACCGCAGGCAAAAATGGATCGAAGCCGTTACGGTTCCGGAATCACTACTCTCTGCAACAACCGCGGCATTCCTATCTTTTGGCCACGCCGGGATCGGAGCGTTTCTCCCGCTCTACGCCCTGGAGCGCGGACTCGAAAACCCGGGGATCTGGTTTGCGCTCTACGCGGCCGGGCTTCTGCTGAGTCGGCCTTTGGCCGGCAAGATTTCGGACCGAGTCAGTCGCCGGGCCGTCATCTTGCCCGGCTTTGCGTTAAATCTCGCCGGCATGATCTTGCTCGCCTTCGCGCCCTCATCCTTTTGGCTCCTTGCTTCGGCGCCGATAACAGGGATAGGCTACGGAGCGGCTCATGCAACCTTAATGACGGAGACTATTGATCGGGCTTCGCCTCAACGCCGCGGACTTTCCATGGCACAATTCCAGCTTTTTTTTGACCTCGGCATCGGCATCGGCGCCGTGCTCCTGGGCGGACTCCTCGACATAACCAACCAAAACTTCTCTCTTATGTATCTTGCTTCAGTTACGATAGGGCTGATAGGAATGTTTAGGTATTGGGTAAAAGGTTAAAAAGGATTCTAAAGGCGAGATGTTCATTCTGAAACAATTTCTCAAGCGTCTGGTTCTCCCACCCATGTCGTGGATTTTATTGCTGCTGGTCGTGCTCATTTTCTGGAATAGGCGATGGGCAAGGAAGCTGCTGCTGGCGACATTTTTGATCGTCATAGCCCTCCACTCCACACATGTCCAAGACTTGGCTCGCTACAGCCTGGAATCACGCTACTCTCCGCTCATCGATCCCCGCCAAGCCGAGCCTTATGACGCCATCGTGGTCCTGACCGGCGGATCCGTCCCTGCGGGCGGTCTGGTTCAATTCCCCACCATCTCCGAAGCCATGTTTCGCCGGCTGGACGAGGCCTGGCGGCTTTACAGGATTCTCCCCAAACCCATCATCGTCTCCGGCGGCCACGTGGATCCCTTTACCCCGGCGCAGGATGAAAACAAGATCGCCCGCGACTACCTCATCCTTTGGGGAGTGTCATCTAAAGACGTCATCGGCGAGCCCGATTCCCGCGATACTTTTGAAAGCGCCATCGAAGTCAAAAAAATACTCGAGGAGAAAGGCTGGAAGCGTTACTTGCTGGTGACGTCCGCTGTTCATATGCCGCGAAGCATGCTTGCCTTTCAAAACGTCGCGCCAAGTCCGATTGCGGCCCCCGGCGATTTCACCGTAAGAGAAAACCTCTTCAGTCCCCTCAAGCTCTTTCCCAGCGCAAAGGCTGCAGATGAAATTAGTAGTACCCTTCATGAGTACCTGGGCCTTCTGAACTACCGCCTGCGTGCCTTATTTTACAATCGCTGACGGGAACTCGAACCTTATTTTTTCCC
>JAUXIP010000171.1 GCA_030620935.1 Deltaproteobacteria bacterium
AGCGGGATGCACGTGGTCAAGGCCTATACGCAGGAAGAGAACCAAACTCGGCAGTTCATCGAACTCAACCAGGATTTTCAAGAAAGGAATATGGAACTGGCCAAGTTACGCGGTATGATCGGCCCCGCCATGCAAGGGATCAGCGGCCTCACCGTCCTCATCGTGATTTGGTACGGGGGGATCCGGGTCATTGGTGGGGATTTGATGATTGCAGATATAGTGGCCTTCATCGCTTATCTTAACATCCTGGCCTGGCCCACCGCCGCCTTCGGTTGGATGCTCTCTCTCGTGGAAAAGGGACGGGCGGCGATGGAGCGTCTCGAAGAGATTTTCAAAGCGGAGCCCGAGATCGCAAGTCCACCTGCACCCCTTCCACTCAGAGACTCTGGGGAAGGCATCGAGTTTCGCAACGTCTGGTTTGCCTATGACCAAAAGGCTAACGGGCAGCCCGTTCTCAGGGACATCAGCTTTACCTTGCCCCGCGGTCATACGCTGGGTATTGTGGGTCGCACTGGATCAGGAAAGAGTACCCTGGTTCAACTCCTTCCCCGCCTCTATGATGTTACCTCAGGAGAGATTCGACTCGGGGGAAAGGACATCCGTACGCTCTCCCTCTCCGAACTCCGGATGACTTTGGGTTATGTGCCTCAAGATCCGTTTCTCTTCTCAACCTCCCTTCGGAGCAACCTGGCCTTCGGAAGAGACGTAATTTCAGACGATGAGATTGGAAATACCGTGCGGATCACCAAGCTGGAGCGGGATTTGGAGATATTTCCTCAAGGGCCGGATACGGTTGTGGGAGAACGAGGGATCACCCTTTCAGGCGGTCAGAAACAAAGGGCGACTCTGGCGCGCGCCTTAGTTTTGAACCGGTCGGTCCTAATCCTGGACGACTGTCTCTCCAGCGTGGATGCCGAGACGGAGGCTGGGATTCTCAAGGGGCTTAAGTCCGTCCTCAAAGAGAGAACCTGCATAGTCGTCTCCCATAGGATCTCTGCGGTCAAAGAGGCAGATGAAATCTTGGTCCTGGATGAGGGAAAGATTATCGAGAGGGGCAGGCACCAGGATCTCGTCCTTAAGGGAGGTGTTTACGCCGAGTTTTTCCGTCAGCAGCAACTATCCGAAGAGTTGGAGCACCTCTAAATGACGGGCCCAGCCACTTCGCCTAACTTCGTTTATCGCACCTCGATCTCCCTGCGACGTACTGTCAGTACGTCTCGGTCGTCTCGGCGCTCGCGCCTTGTTATGCTCGTTTCTGGGCCCGTCAAGTTGGAAGGTATATTTGTATGAGTGTGGAAACTCATCAGGAGGAGATTTTCGGAAAGGCCTATGATCTCAAGCTGATCAAGAGGCTTTGGCGATTTATCCTTCCCTATAAGCGTCTTTTTTGGTTTTCCATGCTCCTGCTGCCACTCCAGCAGGTCTTTGGCCTCGCACAGCCTTATATTATGAAGGTGGTGATTGATCGCTCCATCGCGGGTGCGGATCTTTGGGGCCTTCAGAACATGGGGTTGCTCTTTCTCCTTGCCCTCGTAGGGGAGGTAGCGATCTTTTACTTTCATTATTACCTGACCATGCAGGTGGCTCAGAAGTGTCTCGCCGACTTGCGGGTTGCCGTTTTTTCCCACGTGCAAAAGCTCCCCACGAGCTACTTTGATCGGAATCCGGTAGGCCGTCTGGTGACCCGGATGACCACGGACGTGGACGTCCTCCAAGAGATGTTTGCTGCCGGGGTCATAACATTGGTTTCTGACTTCATCATGCTGGGATGGATTATTGCGATTATGTTCACCATGCACGCGGGGTTAGCCCTGGTTTCATTGGCCTTGATCCCTCCGATGGTATTGGCCATTAACTTCTTTCGGGTTAAGGCCCGACAGACCTATCGACTGATTCGCGAGAGGATCGCTCGGATTAACGCTTATCTAGGGGAAGCCATTTCGGGGATGGCCGTTATTCAGCTCTTTGTTCGAGAGGAAAAGAGCTACAGGACATTTGATGATTTGAATGCGGCGCACCGGGATGCCAACCATTTGTCCAACCTCTATGAGGCGACCCTCTTTTCCATGGTGGAAGCTGCCGGTGCGGTGAGCGTGGGTCTTTTACTCTGGTACGGGGGCGGAGAGGTCTTGCACGAAGTGATCGGCATCGGGACCTTGGTGGCCTTTAAGGAATATATTCACCGCTTCTTTATTCCCCTGCGGGACTTCAGTCAGAAATATACGATCATGCAATCCGCTATGTCCTCGGCCGAGCGAATCTTTCATCTCCTCGATACGCCCATTTCTATCTCCAGCCCGCCGAAGCCGGTTGTCACTAAGCCCTTTCGGGGAGAGATCGCCTTCAACGATGTTTGGTTTAGCTATAAGGAGAATGAGCCGGTTCTGAAGGGCGTGTCATTTCAGATAGAGCCCGGGGAAAAGGTGGCAGTGGTGGGGGCCACTGGTTCGGGAAAGACCACCACGATCAAGCTACTCAATCGCTTTTATGATATTCAGCGCGGTTCCATCAGGGTCAGCGGCGTCGATGTCCGGGATTGGGATCTTCAACTATTAAGGCAGCATATCGGTGTGGTCCTACAAGATGTCTTTCTCTTTTCGGGAGATATCCGGACAAACCTTTGCCTGGGGGATCAGTCCATCCCTTTGGACAGGATTGAGAGGGCTGCCCGGTTCGCAAACGTGGAAGGGTTTATCCATCATCTACCTGCAGGGTTCAGCGCGCAGGTGAGAGAAAGAGGGAGTAACTTCTCGGCAGGTCAACGGCAACTATTGGCTCTGGCAAGGGTCCTGGTATTCCAGCCGGAGATTTTAGTTTTGGATGAGGCGACTTCCAGTGTAGACACGGAGACCGAGCTGCTCATCCAGGATGCCTTGGAGAAAATCATGCAGGAGCGCACTTGTTTGGTGATTGCACACCGCCTCTCCACGATCCGCAATGCCGACCGGATCATCGTGCTCCATCGAGGCGAGATCCGGGAAATGGGCTCCCATGCCGAGTTGTTGCAAAGGCGTGGCATCTATTACCGTCTCTACCGGCTTCAGTACGAGCAGGAGGCCTGAAAAGTTGGGATTAAGGATGCGCCGCCTAAGATCCTCGCCTAGCGTGCTTCCGCCTTTTGGTTTCACGACTTTGCGTCAGGGAATTTTCCTCCGTATCTTTTTGCTTGTCTCCTTTTTGCTCTCAGGCTGTTCACCATTTTATCTCATGAGGGCTGCTTATGAAGAAGGCAAGACTCTTTGGCGGCGCGAGCCCATCGCGCGACTGCTCAACCAGCCTAATTGGAGTCCGGAAGAACGAGAGAAATTCAGGCTGGTCCTCGCAGTCCGAGAATATGCCCGCGATGATCTCCGGCTGAGTGTGGGCGGGAGCTATGCCAGCTATTCCTATGTGGATCGGGCTGTTCTTTCTTATGTGTTGACGGCCGCTTCGAAGACCGATCTTGCTCCTTATACTTGGTGGTTTACCTTACTCCCAGAACGAGATCGCATCGGAAACTGACTTATCCCGGCGACCTAAACAGGCATATTGACATATAAGCATATTTATGTAAGAAGTACGTGCAGGAGATTCAGGTCATGGAAAACCGACGCACGACTGTGGTGTTGGACGAGCTTCTCTACCGCGAGGCCAAGAGGGCGGCTGTGGAGCAGGACAAGAGCCTTAAGGAGATTATAGAGGAGGCCCTTCGGAATTTCCTCAGGGGCGGGCAACAACGAATGAGGAAGGGCACAGGGCCCCGTTTCGGGGTCTATTCCGGAAAGGCCCGTACGGATTTGAGGCGGGAGACAATCTATCGGGATCTCAGGAAGTGATCCTGCTGGATACGAATATCTTGGTCCATGCCGCCGGCGCCAGGTCCCCCCAACATGCAAGGGCCAAATTCCTTCGTGACCAGGCTGCAGCCGGGGAGATCGAGGCCTGCGTGGCAGCGCAGGTACTTGCCGAGTTCTATGCCATTGTGACTGATCCCCGCCGCTTTCAACCCCCATTGACACCTGCCCAGGTTCAACGGGAGCTGAAGAGTTATCTCGCTTCTCAGCTCTGGCTCATCCTTCCTAAGGAGACAACGACATCCCGAATGTTAAACTTGCTGGGTTCCCGATCGGTGAGGGGCGGGAAGATATTTGATTTCTTTTTGGCGGCGACGATGCTCGACAACGGGGTAAGGGCGATCTGTACGGAGAATGTCCGGGATTTCGAAAGCCTGGATGGGATCGAGGTCATTAATCCGTTTCTCTCCGAAGGGAAATAGAATCCTTTTTTCTTAAGAGACCGGCGGTACCCTATTGCCTTGTGAAATCGGCATGATGTAATGGCGATGAAGATGAGAACACTTCTTCCTAGACTCAAATCTCTGCTATCTGTCTCTCTGCTCTCTGCTGTCTTGCTCTCGGGTTGTTCCCCTCTCTATCTGATCCGGGCCGCATACGAGGAGGGCAAGATCCTGTGGAGACGGGAGCCGATTGAGACTCTGCTTGAAAAGCCCGACTTGGATCCGGAATCCCAGGAGAAGTTCAAGCTTGTCCTGGCGGTGCGTGAGTATGCCCGGGACGAGCTCAAACTGAGCGTAGGAGGGAGCTATGCCAGCTATTCCTATGTTGACCGTCCCGTTCTATCCTACGTGTTAATGGCCGCTTCGAAGACCGATCTTGCTCCTTATACTTGGTGGTTCCTCGTGGTTGGAAACGTGCCTTACAAAGGATTTTTCTCCGAGCAGGCCGCCGAAGCCGAGGCCGAAAAGTTCCACTCACAGGGTTACGACACATATATCCGTACTGCGCCCGCTTTCAGCACTCTGGGTTGGTTTGACGATCCGCTTTTGGCCCATCTCTTGAAGTATAACAAGGCAACTCTGGCGGAGGTCATCTTCCATGAGCTTTTCCACAATACCCTCTTTATCAGTGGGGCCGTGAATTTTAACGAGAGCCTGGCCAACTTTGTGGGGAATCGAGCGGCCGTCCTTTTTTTTCAGGAGCGTCACGGGGAGGAGAGTCCTGAGTATCGAAGGGCCGTCCAATCTTGGCAGGAAGAACTGGAATTTTCCGCCTTTATGAAGGACGTTGCCCGTTCTCTCGGAGAGCTGTACCGGAAGGATCTGGCCGAAGAGGAGAAGTTACGTTTGAGAGAGGAGATCTTCACCCGCAGTCAAAAAGAATGGGCACGCCAGATTGCAGATCGGCCAACTCACCAGCACCGAGGCTATAGCCGACAAAAGCTCAACAATGCCGTTATCGCTCATTACCTTCTCTATCTCAAGGATCTGGAGCTTTTCGAATCCATTTATCAAGCGGAAGGGAAGGACTTGGCGCGTTTGGTAGAGTTGATCGACGAGTCGATCCAGGTCAGTGGAGATCCCTTTGAAACCGTCCAGGATCTCCTTGAAAGGAAACAATCTTAATGATCCGTGAGATCTTTACACCATTGATGGATGTCTTGCGGATGAGAGGGCG
>JAUXIP010000232.1 GCA_030620935.1 Deltaproteobacteria bacterium
GTGACCGCCCGTTCCCCCGCCGGCCATGATAAGCCGCATTCCTAAAATCTCCTGCGCGAAAGCCCAATCAGCATCCCTGCAACGGTCAGATTCATAACCATGGCCGAACCCCCGTAGCTGATAAACGGAAGCACCAGCCCTTTTGTGGGAATCATCCCCATGACGACTGCCATATGGATCAAGGCCTGGAAGCCCAGCAGGCTGGTTAGCCCAAAGGCCAGGTACTGACCGAAAGGATCTTCAATCTTCCGTGCCAGCACCAAACCCCGCAAAACGATAAGGGCAAAAAGGGCCAATACGACCAGGACCCCGATAAGACCCAGCTCTTCTCCGATCACGGAAAAGATAAAATCCGTGTGCGCCTCAGGTAGATAAAAAAGCTTTTGCCGGCTCTCCCCTAGACCGAGGCCCAGAAACCGGCCTGAGCCAAAGGCGATGTAGGATTGAATGATCTGGAAACCACTGCTCGAAGCATCACTCCAAGGATCGAGAAAAGTCAGGAGGCGTTGGAAACGATACTCGGACTCAAACACAAAGAAGGCCACTAGGGGCAACGCCGTGAAGCCCGTCAGCAAGAGATGAGAACATTTTGCCCCTGCGATAAAAAGCATCAGGAAAAGCATGAGTCCAAGAATAAGGCCGGTCCCCAAATCAGGCTCAAAAACGACGAGTCCCAAGAAGAGACCGCCGACGATCAAATGGGGAAGGACTCCCACAGTAAACGTGCGGATCTTCTCCTCCTTCTTTGCCAGAGAGTGCGCCAGGTAAAGCACCAGCGAGATTTTGGCAAGCTCTCCCGGTTGAAAAACGAAGCCGCCCAAGGAGAGCCAACGGCGAGCCCCGCCGCGTACCAATCCGATCTCGGGGATGAGGACCAGCATCAAAACCAACAGGCTCACACCCAAAAGCGGATAGGCGAGCCTGCGGTAAGTTGCCGACGGAACCGAAGCAGTGATAAAAAACAACATCAGGCCTATACCGATGGCCGCAAGCTGTTTGCGGAAAAAATAGGTGCCGTCGGAGAAACGTTCCTGAGCATAGAGATAACTCGTGCTGAGCACCATGGTGATTCCCACCGCCAGCAGAATCACCACGGCCAAAAACAGCCACCGGTCGATTGTCAAACCTTCCCTCATAAAGCCTGGACTAAAGACTTAAATGTCTTTCCCCTTTCCCGGTAGTCTTGGAACATATCGAAGCTTGAGCAAGCGGGAGAGAGCAGAACAACGTCTCCCGGCTTCGCGCTTCTGTAGGCCTCTTGAACCGCTGCCTCCAGCGATTCCACAACTACGGTCTCAGCCAGGTAGCCCAAAGCTCTTTGGATAATTTCTCTCGCCGCGCCGAAAAGGATGAGCTTTTTGACCTTCCGTCTGACTTCCTTCTCCAATGGCCGATAGTCTCCTCCTTTATCGATGCCGCCGGCCAGGAGAATTACCGGAGCCGAGAAGCCGGATAGCGATTTGACGACCGCGCCTACATTGGTGCCTTTAGAGTCGTTGTAGAAAAGAATGCCGTTTTTCTCGCAGACGAATTCGAGCCGGTGTTCCAAACCTGGAAATTTCTCGATGGTTTCCTGGATCGCCTCGGTCGACACGGAGATCGACTTGGCCACGGCCACGGCGGCCATGATATTCTCCACGTTGTGGACCCCTTGAATCTTCACTCGAGGCAGGGGAAAGCGTTCCTCCTTGCCCTCCCCGCGCCAGATGATTTCACCGGTTGTCGCAAACACTCCCTCGGTCACCTCTGCCCAGCCGAAAGAGACCACCTGCGCACGGACTCTCTCTCTCATGGACCAAACCACGGGATCATCGCGATTGAGAACCGCAAGGTCTGTTTCTTTTTGCGCGCCGAAAATCCTCTCTTTGGCCGCGCAATAAGACGCGACGTCGGGATACCGGTCGAGATGATCCTCGGTCACATTCAGCATGACCGCGACCTTTGGGCGGAATTTCTTGACCCACTCGAGTTGAAAACTGCTTGCCTCAACTACGCCCCAATCCCAATGTCCGGAAACAAAGCCGATCAGCGGCGACCCGATATTTCCGCCGACGAAGGTATTCCATCCCTGTGTCTTTAGAATCTCTCCGATGAGCGTAGTGGTCGTGCTCTTCCCGTTGGTTCCGGTCACCCCGATCAAGGGCATGTCGAGAAAATGGGCGGCCAGTTCAATCTCGCTTAAGATTTCAATTCCTCTTTTGTCTGCTTCTCGAAGCAGAGGATTCCCTGCAGGGACTCCCGGACTGGTTACCAACAGGTCGACCTCCTCCAACCATGCCGTCTCCTCGCCTCCCAGCAGGAAGCGAATCGGCAGTCCACGCAGAGCTTCCACTTCTCCCAGCAGTTCCTCTTCATTCTTGCAATCGCTCACCTGCACCGTTGCTCCATGACGAATGAGAAACCGGGCTGTCTCAGCTCCCGTGCGTGCCAGGCCCAGGACCATCACCGTCTTTCCCTTCAGTTCCATGTAAAATCTTTTTCTTCATCTAAGTTTCAGCGTGCTCAAGGCAACGAGAGCACAGATAATCGAGATAATCCAAAAACGGACAATGATTTGCGGCTCAGGCCACCCTTTGAGCTCATAGTGGTGATGGATCGGCGCCATAAGAAAGACCCTCTTCCCCCTCAGTTTGTAAGAAACCACCTGAAAAATGACGGACAAGGCTTCGATCACAAAAACGCCCCCAATAATGACTAAGAGAATTTCGTTTTTCGTCAAGACGGCTACGATACCCAGGGCGGCTCCCAGAGCTAGGGAGCCCACATCCCCCATGAACATCTCGGCCGGATAGGTATTGAACCAGAGAAAACCCAAGCCCGCTGCCACCACCGCCGCGCAAAAGATGCTGAGCTCTCCCACTCCGGCGACATAAGGAATTTGAAGATACCCGGCCAGCTTCACATGCCCTGTCACATAGGCGATAAACGCATACGTTGCCGCAGCCATCATCACCGGTCCGATGGCGAGACCATCGAGACCATCGGTTAGATTAACAGCGTTGGAGGCGGCCACTATCACCAGCGTCGCGAATGGCACGTACCAAAGGCCGAGGTCTGGATGGACGTTTTTGAAGAAGGGAACTCCAAGGTCGCTACTAAAATCGGGATGGTAGTCCAGCATGATGGCCCCGGCAAAGGCCACGGCCACCTGCAAAGCGAGCTTGGCCAGCGTAGAAAGTCCTCGACTACTCTTCCGCCGTAGTTTCAGGGAGTCATCAATAAAGCCAATGACTCCGAAGGCTACAGTGACAAAGAGCGCAAGCCCAACATACAGATTCGTAATATCGGCCATCAGGATGGTAGAGAGAAAAAGGGCAAGAATAATCAACGTCCCGCCCATGGTAGGTGTGCCTGCTTTGGAAGTATGGCTGGAAGGACCATCTTCTCGGATCGGCTGACCGACCTGTTTTGCCGTGAGGGATCGTATCAGATAAGGCCCCAGGAGAAACGAAATTAGCAGGGCCATCAGGGCGGCCATGGCCGCACGAAAAGTGATGTAGCGGAATACGTTGAAACCCGAATAGGTCGCATGCAATGGATATAGCAAATGGTAGAGCAAGCCTTACGCTCCTATCTTCTTGAATGTCGCGATAACCCGCTCCATCTGCATACCGCGTGATCCTTTAAAAAGAAGCCAATCCCCTTTTTTCACCTGAGCTCGGAGCGCTCGTGCGATCGCCCTATGATTTTTGCCGATGATCACCTGCTCTTCTCGGATTCCCCCGAGTAAAGCTCCCCTCTTTACTTGACCCGCTTGCTTTCCCACAAGGTAGAGACTATCGATGGGGTGCCGCGCGATCTGCTTCCCCAGCTCCAGGTGAATGTTCCGGCTCTCTTTGCCCAACTCCAACATATCTCCCAGGACTGCTACCTTTTTTCCTCTGCCTCTGACTTGAGCCAAGGTTTTGATGGCTGCCTGCATGGATACCGGGTTGGCATTGTAGGTGTCGTCGATGATCCCGATTCCCCGCCACGTTCCGATTTCCATGCGCATCGGCATCGGCCTTACGCTCTCCAGCCCCTTGCGCATGGCCCGGAGGTCTGCGCCAAGGCTATAAGTCATCGCGGCTGCTCCTATCGTGTTGAGGACATTGTGTTCTCCCGATAGCCCGAGTCGGATACGCTGCTGCCGTCTGCCGATGCAAAGGGTAAATTCTATTTTCTTGACGCCTAGGTCTCTCCGAGACTTTCCTTGCACCGCCCCATTTTTTCCATAGGTGATTTTCTTTCCCTTAAATTTCTTTCCTAGACGACGAACCCACGGGTCGTCCAAGTTTACGACCGCGACGCCTCCCGGCTTCATTCCCTGAAAGAGTTCTCCCTTCTCCCTGGCTACCCCCCTAATGTCGCGAAGTCCGGCCAAGTGAACCGGCGCCACGGAGGTGATGAGAGCGACGTCTGGATCGGCAATTTCGGTCAAACGCCGGATCTCACCGGGCCGGCTGGTTCCCAGTTCCAGGACGGCGATCTTTTCATTTCCGTGAAGACGGAGGAGCGTCAAAGGCAGACCTACCAGATTATTGTA
>JAUXIP010000310.1 GCA_030620935.1 Deltaproteobacteria bacterium
ACGCTCTGGACGTCATCATGGTCTTCGAGCTCTTCGGTGAGCTTTAGAATCTGCTCGACGTGCTTTCCCTCTATAGAGACCGTGCTTTTGGGAATCATCGTCACCTGTGCCGAAGAGAACGCGATTTTTTTCTGCTCGAGGCGCTCCCTAACCTTTTCAAAATCCTCAGGCGGGGTCACGACCTCGAAGATTTCATCTTCCTCACGCACGTCCTCGGCCCCCGCATCCAGCACAAGACTCAGCAGCCGCTCCTCGTCGACTTGCGATTTATCCACTGTGATCAATCCCTTTTTATCGAACATCCAGGCGACACAACCATTTTCACCTAAATTGCCTCCATACTTGGCGAAGAGACGCCGAATATCCGAGACGGTGCGGTTCTTATTATCCGTGAGAACATTGGCCATGATCGCCGCGCCGCCGGGACCATACCCTTCATACTGAACCTCTTCGTAAGAGACGCTCTCAAGCTCGCCGGTACCTTTTTTGGTGGCCCGGTCGATATTGTTGTTCGGCATGCTCGCGGCCTTCGCCGTCGCCACGGCCGTGCGCAGCCGAGGATTGGCATTGATATCACCCCCACCCACCCGGGCAGCGACCGTGATCTCCTTGATCAGCTTGGTAAAAAGCTTCCCCCGCCTGGCGTCCTTGGCCGCTTTCTTATGTTTAATGGAACTCCACTTCGAATGACCCGACATAAAAGCAAAAACTCCTTTTAGAAACCAAATTATCACAATCCTTTTTCTGCGTAAAACTCCTTTTTCCACCCTAGAGAAACGTCCAGGAAGGTGTTTCTAGTTCCAGAAAACATCTAAAATAAGGAGACCGCCACGTCCCTGAGCGAAGATTGGCTCGGAGGCGATGGAAGTTCTGTGATGCCAATCCCTGAGAGTGAGGGGGCCTACCGAACAAGCCGATGGTTCGATTGACTCACCATACTGAGCCTAGTCGAAGTAAAGCACCGAGACTGAACGCTTCGACATAAGCAGTGACCCATTGCTTTTGGCGCGAGAGGCAGGCCCCCGAACGAATCCTCCGGCCTCAGCCTAAAACTGATCCGCCTCCGGAGGAGACGAGACACGGGAGCGAGGGGAGCCCCGAAGCCCTGCCGCGAAAAAGCACCTCTTTGCTTGACTGCTTATTTTGACGCCTACCTGCTTTCTCCACTAACTTCCGTCCTGCACCTCATTGCTGTATAGTATGTTTTTTGATGCTTCAGAAGATCTTCACATCGTCGTTAGTTCATATCTGCCGATCCGAACCGGCCGTAAGTCGGTTCCTTCTCATGGCCCTTTTATTTTCTCTGATGGCTTGCTCCTTACCGCCGGCCAAAGTCGACGTCCCGCCTCCCCCACGCATCGGGAGCAGCGCTGTCCAAACCGGCATCGCATCATGGTACGGTCCCGGTTTTCACGGCCGACCTACAGCCAGCGGAGTCATATACGACCAGAACGAAATGACCGCAGCGCATCAAACATTACCTCTTGGGACCCGGGTCATGGTCACCAACTTGGATAATGGAAAATCGATAGAGGTTACCATCAACGATCGCGGTCCCTTTGCCAAAAGGAGAGTTATCGACCTTTCCTACGCGGCGGCTCAAGCCCTGGAAATGATCGGCCCTGGAACATCTCCAGTGCGCATCGAAGTCGTCGACAGCGGCTCTCAAAACATCGAGGCGATTCCTCAGAGATTGGATTACACCTTGCAGGTCGGTTCTTTCGTCGATCTCGAAAACGCCCAGAAACTCAGGGAACAACTGACCCGAGATTATCCTCAGATCCCTCAAGTATCTATTATTCCCCTGCAAAAAAACGACGGCATCCACTACCGCGTTCAACTGGGAACTTTCTCAGACCGCAGCGAAGCGGAGGAACACGCCCAGCAACTGGCGCGCCAGGGACTGCCCATCGTCATCATGGAAAAGTAGGGTTTGTTCAAAAAGTACGTGAATCTCTAGAGAATCAGCGACGCCGGGAGACTGAGCGCGACGAGAGGCGCGGGAGCGCGAAACCCTTCCGGCGTCGCATTTCCCGTTAGAGCTAGCACGTACCTCCCAACAATGCCGAAAAGTAAGTGATTGAGCTAGCCCGTCAGTCTTTATTTCAAGCCAGGAGATAACGCCCACCTTCTTTGACAACGCGGCCCTCCTGGATCAGCTTCAGCAAGTGCGCCTCGACGGAAAGCTGGGCCACCGAAAGCAGGGCGGGCGGCGTGTCTGTGTAGATCGCCGCTACCATCGAAGGGATGGTCGATTGACCTTGTTCTAAAGAGCGGAGAACCTGCCGCTCGCGCATCAAACGGTGATCGATGTATTCTCTGATCTTCCCCTGGGGATCGTCGATCACCGGGCCATGACCCGGCAGCAGGAAGCGAATCTTCAGCTTCAGCAATTTTTCCAACGATTGGATGTATAAGGCCATGTCCCCGTCCGGCGGCGGGATCACCGTCGTTCCCTCGCCGAGAATATGATCCCCCGTGAAAAGGATCTCTTGCCTCGGCTCATAGAAACAGCAGTGGCCGGACTCATGACCCGGTGTGTGAACCACTCTCAGCTCTCCGCCGTCGTAAGGAATCGTTTCGCCGTCCGAGTAGGTAAAATCCTCATTCCCGAGATAGCCGGCCCGCGAACGAGAGATCCCCATCTTCGCCCCGCAGCGCTTTTTTAACGCCAGGGCTCCACCGCAGTGATCCACATGGATATGGGTTAAAAGAATCTTTTCGATCTTCTTCGACCCTGTAGCCTCTGCCTGCTCCAAGATCCCGTCGAGATTCTTTTTCGAGGAAAGGGCAACGTCAATAACTGTAATCTCATCCCGTCCTAAGATGTATTGATTGGTCCCCTGAAGGGTCATATATCCGGGATTGGCCGCCGTAAAGTAGCGGATATTTTCAAAGGTCTGCATGACAGATCTCAATTTAGCATAGACCGCAGCCTTGAGTCAGGAGGGAACACTCCCCACAGCGGACCCCTTTAAGAGCCGCTCCATCTCTTCTTCCGAAACTTGCCGGAAAGAGAGCCGGTAGCCCTCGTAAATCGCAATTCCGTAAAAAAGGACGTCCATGATGCTAAACGTTTCTACCATGATGTCCATGACCAGATTCACATCCAACCGTAAGATCATCTCAAGGATGGGAACGCCATGCTGCGACGAGATCATGGCACAAACCGTAAGGAGATTCCCCAGAGCACAGCCAAAGAGCGAGAGAAAGGCGCCGGCGATGCCGAAGACTCGATCTGTCCCTTTCCCGATGATCCGCACGGCGTAGCCGACGAGAAAGCCGACGCCGACGGCAATCCACCCGATTTTGTATCCGCTAAGAACAGTGACAAAAGCCCAGATGCCGGCTCCGATGAGTGCCGCAACCAACCCCGCCAGGATACCGCCGGCAAGGTTTTGCTCCACTCGCAGCAATTGAAGAACGTACTGGAGCTGCACCGGATCAACTGTTTGCTGATCCGCGTTCTGATTCGCTTCCTCAGCTTGCTTTTCGTCCATCGGATTCCCCCTTTTTCCCTATGGCTGCACGCCGTAGAAGTTATCTGCCCCTCCCCACAGTCCAAATTCGCGGATATAACGCGCCCAAATTCAGAATGCCTATAATGGGTGAACTGCCGAGATAGCTTAGTGTAGTATCCTCGACCTCACCCCCCTATAGCTGGACGAACAGCTATTCACAGATCGCCGGGCTGCAGTTTTTTAGCGTTTCTTCCTGCGGGCGCCGGTCCGACCTTTACGGTACCGTCTAGTACGTGACCCAATGACCCCCGGTCGTTATTTCGATACGCCGGGTACCGGACGCGTCCTGCGAGCCCCAGTCAATCCTTTACGGCAGCACCTGCTCCTTGAACCG
>JAUXIP010000125.1 GCA_030620935.1 Deltaproteobacteria bacterium
CGGCATATCGTCTTTCCCATTATGTCGTTCCTGGAATGTCATGCCGTAACCCACCTTCCCCCCTAGGGCAAGAGTATACGTTCCTCCCCAGTTGGGATCTTTAAGAAAAGAATAGTACCAACGGCTGCGGAGATCAGATTTGAGAAAATGATTGTCTCCCCCCAGCCCGGCAACTTCAAAACTCATTTTGGAACGGGTCCCTTTCGTTGGGGTAAAGAAATGGTCCCGGCTGTCGTAGGAAAGGTTTGGGGTCACACTGCTGGTAAACGAAATCCCCTTTTCATCCTGAATCTCCAAAGGGGCGTCATCATCAATGTCACCGATTTTGTCGCGCCTGAACTCGTAAGCCACTCCACCACGCGCGTACTTCAGCACAGGATGATAAATAACTCTGTCATCCCCATAGAGGGAACGGGAGGGAGTGGGTTTGAAAAAGGGCAGGCTGAGACGCTTGAGAGGATAGGAGGTGCTTGTTCTGAATCCTGTTTTTCTCCCAGTAAAGGTGTCGGAGTCGCGGCGCGTATTAAAGGCTTTGACCCCCAAACTCAATGGGGTGTCATATAAGTACGGCTCCCTAAAGCTCACGTTAAAGTCCTGTCGCTGTGTCCCTAGATCGAAACTCGCATTCAACTTCTGACCTCGACCAAAAAGATTTCTCTCCGAAACGGAGGCGGTAAAAAAAATGTTGTCCCCGCTGCTGTAACCCGCCCCGAGACCAAAGGAACCTGTCGGACCCTCCTTGACCTCCACCAAAAGATCCACCGCGTCCGGCTGATCGGTCTTCTTCGTAGTCACCTGCACATCTTCAAAATAACCGGTCCTCTGAAGGGCGTCTTGGCTTCGCTTGATTCTCTTGCCGGAATATAGTTTCTGTTCCTGGACTTCCAGCTCTCTTCGGATCACTTTATCCCTGGTTTTGCTATTGCCGGCAACTATGATCCTATTGAAGTGGACCGGGGGACCACGGGTGACGACCAAGGCGATATCGATCTTTTTCTCCTCGGGATGGACTTTGGAAATGGTTTCCACGTCGGCAAAGGCAAACCCTCTCTCGGTATACCTTTCCGTCAGCAAATCGATATCGCTGCGCAGACGACTTCCCCGGAAAATCTGCCCGGTCGTGAGCTTTATTTTCCTCAGAAGCTTTTCCGGATCTTCAATGAGTTCCCCTCCGATCTCGACCTTCCCGACCCGAAATTGTTCCCCTTCTTCGACGCGAATGACCACCTCGATCCCGCTTCTCTTTTTTAAGATCACGGGCTCGTCAATCTCATGGTTAATATACCCGTGATCGTAATAGTGAGCCGACAAGATCGCCCTATCGTTGGTCAGCATATCGCGGTCCAGCACGCCTCTATTGTTCAAAAAAGAGAAAATCCATTTTTCCTTGGTTGCCATAAGCCCCGCCAGCTCACTGTCCGAAAATGCCCGGTTGCCTTCAAAAGAGACCTTCTGAATCAATAGGCGAGTCCCCTCTTCAATAGCAATCTCAACGACGGCCTGGTTGTTTTCCACCAACGAGACGGCAAAGTCCACCTGAGCGTTGACATGCCCCTGCTCGCCGTAAAGCTTCTTCACCCTCTCCACGCCTTCTGAGACCTTGTCCCGATCCAAAACGGTTCGTGGCTGCACGCCCAAAGCAGTCTCGATCTCGGCGGCGCTGACCTCGGAATTCCCTGTAATCTTAACCTCACGGATATAAGGCTTTTCTTTGACCGAGTAGGTCAGGATCCCTTCGGGGGAAAGCGTGGCCTTCACATCATCAAAAAATCCCATCCGATAGATCGATTTGACATCCTGGTCCACAACCGCGGGGTCAAAAGGGTTTCCCTCGCGCGCCTTGATGTGAAGCCGAATGCCGTCCTCCTCAACCCTCAAGTTCCCATCGATCTTAACCTCTTGTAATCTAATGCTTTCTTGAGCCTGGAGAGAAAAATAAGGAAGAGAAAAAAGGAACACAAAAACAACCCCCGTGATGGCTTTGATCAAGGAATAAGGCCTTTCTCTCATGGTCTGAATAGCGCTCCCGATGAACCCTCAAAGGATTCTTTTTTGTAACAAATTCAGCGACTTTTGTAAAGTTAAATCAAAGCCTTGAAGTCACGCCGGGAAGAGCCGCCCTTCGCGTAGTTCCATCTGCCTCCCGATCCTAGTTGCGAACCGTCTATTGTGGGTGGCCACTACTAGGGCAATACCTTGCTCTTGATTCAGTCGAAACAAGAGATCTTCAATCTCCTCTCCCGTATGAGAGTCCAAATTACCCGTTGGTTCGTCCGCTAGAATCAAACGGGGCGTCAGAATGACCGAGCGCGCCACGGCCACGCGCTGTTGCTCTCCGCCCGAGAGCTTTCCCGGCCGGTGACTCATCCGAGCCTTCAGTCCTACGAGTTCCAATAGCCCTGCGGCGCCGTCTCGGGCTTTCTCCCACTGCCAACCCTGGATCAGGGCCGGAAGCATCACGTTCTCCAAGGCGGTAAAATCAGGCAACAAATAATGGAATTGAAAAATGAAGCCGATCTCACGATTGCGAAAGTCGGCCAGGGCCTCTTCTTCAACTCCGGAAAGATCCCTCTCTCCATAAGTTACCCGACCGCGGGTGGGCCGATCCAGTGTCCCCAAAATGTGAAGCAGCGTGCTCTTCCCTACTCCGGATTCACCGACAATCGCCAATCGTTCTGCCTCGCCCAGCTCCATGTCGAGCCCGCGAAGCACGGAAATTTCCTCCCCGCCTTCGAAAAACGATTTCTCCAGGCCTTCGACCCGAAGCAGGTTATTCATAGCGAATAATCTCCACCGGGTCCATCTTTGCGGCGTGGCGCGCCGGATAAATACTTGCCAACAAACAGACCAGAAACGAGGCCAGGCCCACCAAGATAAAATTGCTCAGATGGATCCGTACCGGCACCGTCGGTATGAGAAAAACACCGTCCGGCAGTGTAAACTCATAGCGAGCAATCAAGAGACAGATCCCATAGCCGAACAAGACCCCGAGGAGCGTCCCTACAGCTCCAATCACGCAACCCTTGATTAAAAAAATCCTGCGGATGCTTCTACGGCTCGCGCCCATCGATTGGAGCACGGCGATATCCTTTTTCATTTCCATCACCACCAGGATCAGGGTAGATACGATATTAAAGGAGCCGATGATGACCATGAGCAGGAGCACCAAAAAATAGACCGTTTTTTCCAGCTGCAAGGCCGAAAAAAGATTAGGCCATAATCGAGTCCAATCCTGCGCCCCATAGGGAAAACCCAGCTTCTGCTGAATCCTCTTTGCCACCTCAGGGGCCTGATAGACATCTAGGACTCGAATCTCGATGTTGCTGACCGCCTCCCCCAATTCGAAGAAGTCTTGAGCGTCGGAAAGGTTCGTATAGGCCAGCGTCGCATCGTACTCATGCATCCCGGACTTGAAAAGCCCGACGACAATGAATCGTCTGACCTTCGGGATCATCCCCATGACGGTAGCCTTTCCCATGGGAGAAATTATCTGAATCGGATCTCCCAGCATCACGCCGAGCTGGGCTTTCAGTCTCTCGCCTAAAATCACTCCCGGCAGAGAGATGGTCCGCTCTCCCTCCTGAAGCCTGTGAGAGGTCTTTAAAGCCTCCAGACTTCCTCTGGTGATATACTGTCCAATGTCGATCACTTCGTTAGCCCGATCAGGATCGATTCCACGTATGACCACTCCCGAGACCCGGCTCCCGGCAGTTACCATAGCTTGTCCATAGACCGTAGGGGCGGCGGCCAGAATTCCTTTTTCCTCTTTCACCTGATCGATGACTTTCTCGTAATCCTTCACTAAGTAATCTCCGGTCCCTACCGTAAGAGCGACATGGGCATTGATGCCCAAGAGACGGTCCCTGAGCGTTTCCTCGAACCCGGTCATGACGGCCATGACCACATTAAGAGTCATGACTCCGATCATGACCCCAAGGACCGAGATAACCGTGATCAGAGAAATGAAGGTCTCTCGCCTGCGCGAACGCAAGTAGCGGAGTCCGATAAAGAGTTCGTATTGCATAAAAAGGATTCGGGATGGTCTCAGCGCTCCGGGCGGAGCAACGGAAACAGGATAACGTCGCGAATGGATGGAGAGCCCGTGAACAACATGACCATCCGGTCGATCCCGATGCCCTCTCCCGCCGCCGGCGGCATGCCGTATTCCAAGGCGCGCAGAAAATCCTCATCCGCCGGACTGGCCGTTTCGTCTCCGGCCTTTCGGGCCTCCGCTTGTTTCACCAAGCGCTCGCGCTGATCCAAGGGATCATTCAGCTCCGAAAAGGCATTCGCCAGCTCTCTTCCGCCGATGTAAAGCTCAAACCGATCCACCAAGGCCGGATTGGCATCGTTCTTTCGAGCCAATGGGGAAACTTCCAGGGGATAGCCCTTCACGAACGTCGGTTGAATCAACTGGGATTCCGCGACCTCCTCAAAAACCTCGACAAGAAGATTTCCGTAGGGCAGCCCTGGATCGACATGGAGGTTCTTCTTGCGCGCAAAGGCTCGTAACCCATCGGTCGTCCCAACCTCATCTTTCTTCGCTCCCCCGTATTGCTCGATTGCCTCCGTGAGCCACAGTCTCTTCCAGGGAGGTTGAAGATCGATGGTCTGCTCCCCCCAGGGAATTTTCTGCGATCCTGAGACCTCTTTGCCCAAGTGCACGAACAGCTCTTCCGTAAGAGTCATCAGATCTTCGTAAGTGGCATAGGCCTGGTAAAACTCCAGCATGGTAAATTCCGGGTTATGTCGCACGGAAATACCCTCATTGCGAAAGTTTCGATTGAGTTCGAAGACGCGATCCACGCCGCCGACCAAAAGACGCTTGAGAAACAGCTCGGGCGCGACCCTGAGATAGAGATCCATATCAAGAGCATTGTGGTGAGTGGTAAAAGGCCTGGCCGCCGCTCCTCCGGGAACCGATTGCATCATGGGCGTCTCCACCTCTAAAAAATCTCTTTCCTCGAAAAATCGACGAATCAATCGAATGATACGAGACCTCTTCTCAAATGCCTCCCTGACTCCCCGATTGACCATAAGGTCCACATACCGTTGCCGGTAGCGCGCCTCGACATCCGCCAGTCCGTGCCATTTCTCCGGCAACGGCCTGAGACACTTGCAAAGAAGACGGAGCCCCTGAGCGTCCAAGGTCAGCTCCTTGGTCTTGGTGCGAAATAGCCGCCCCCATACTCCTACGATGTCGCCGACGTCCATGGATTCGAATAGCCGATACGCCTCTTCTCCGACCCGATCCTTGCGCACATAAACCTGGAGCCTTCCCTTTCTGTCCTGCAGGTGAAAAAAGGCAGCCTTGCCGAAAGAACGGATGCCCATAATCCGACCGCCTAGTGAGAAAGTGGTTTGAAGAGCGCTGAGCTGCTCTTCGGACTGAGCGGTAAAGTTGGAAACAATCTGAGAAGTAGTATGCGTCGGTTTAAAGTCATTGGGATAGTGAGGATATCCCGATTCCTTTAACTTCAGGAGCTTCTGCCGCCGCACCTCCATCTGTTCCGTGAGATCATCCATAGATACGTTAGACGGGCTGATGCCGATCCTCCCCTCATTTTTTCCCCACCTTACTATCCGCCCTCAATGAATTCAATGAAACGGAAAGCTTGTCTTTCACTGCAAATTTCAAGTTGCAAAGCGCGAAAGTCAAAATGAATGATGAAAGCAATATCAGTAGTCAGAAAACAGAATTCAGAATCCCCTCTCTCCTGAATTCTGAATTCTGGCTCCTGAATTCTCTTTACTTTGCATTTTGCAACGCATGAATCATGCAGTCTCCAAGCCAAGATTTGCAACAATAGCTTTGATGGAGCGGGACTTGTTCAAGGAGTAGAAATGGATCCCCGGCACCCCGAAGGCCAGGACCCCTTGGCACTGCTCTGTCGCATAATCTATCCCCAATTGCACCGCCCCTTCGTCATCGTTCTCGACCTTCGCCAGCAACTGCTCCAGCCGTGGGGGAATCTTGGAGGAGCAAAGGGCCGTGAAGCGACGGATTTGAGGCGCGGATAGAATAGGAAGGACACCGGGGACCACAGGGACGGTGACCCCGAGCTTTCTCACATCTTCGACGTACTGATAGAAATCGTCGTTATCGAAAAACAACTGCGTGATCACCACATCCGCGCCGGCATCCACCTTTTCTTTAAGATACCTTAGATCCGACACCCGACTCTCGGCCCTGGGATGGACCTCTGGGAATCCCGCGACTGCGATAGAAAAGCACTGGTGGGCAACCGTCTCCCTGACCAATTCTACAGCGTAACGAAACCCGTCGGGGTGTGGACTCCAGTCAACGACTCCCTGCGGCGGGTCCCATCCAAGCGCAATCATGTTTTCGATCCCCTTTTCTTTGAGTTTTACTAAGACCGAGCGGACCTCCTCCTTCGACTGCCCCACCACGGTCAGGTGACACATGACCTCTATCTCAGATTCCCGGTGGATCCGATCCACCAGATCGACCGTCTTTTCCCGCGTGCTCCCGCCTGCCCCATAC
>JAUXIP010000207.1 GCA_030620935.1 Deltaproteobacteria bacterium
TCGGCACGACTGACTGGAAGGCTTGAGGCGTTGAGAAAAAGTAACCGATCATTGATCGGACGTAGGTGCTGGGTTCAACGGCATAAGCAGTTTCCCCAGATGAAGTTACCCTATATCCGGTGAGTCGCCTGAGCTGCTGTATGGCTTCGGGCCTTAGCCGCAGGTTCCGCTTTTCGGTAAACGGGCCTTCCACACGGATCTTTAGTATCTCCTCGTGATAAACTCCGCTCCCTCCCAGGAGCGTCTCGACTAGCTGGCTCGGAGAAAAATCCAGATAATCTGAGGCTCGATCTAGAACCGCCGCCAGTCGGGGCGAGAGTCGAACAGAGAGAAGCACATTTGCCATTTTTGTTTTCTCCTTGAAAGTTTCGAGTGTCACCCGCTCCGGCCTCATAGCTTGCGGGGCCATCGCATGCCCTGCTAACATTAATGTCCAGTCTAGGAACGGAGTCAAAGAGAGATAAGGGGGATCCCCCTTAATCATTCACATGTCGAAGAAGGGAAAAGCCTGGATCGGCCGAGAGCGACTAAATCTGTATCGGGTGCACTACGAGTGCGTTCGGCGGAATCCGGAGTACGCCGAGGCGTATCAAGAGCTTAAAAGCATCCGCCGTGGATCAGCTTTTCGTAGAGGGGCGCTAGGCCTCGACTGGGGCATCTTGCCCAAGGATCCGCTGCCCGATCCCCACGAACGTCCCCCGCTGGATGAGGCATTGTCCCGCGTTATTCCCAAAGTGCAGGGATTAGATCTACTACCCGGTGGGTTCTGGATCTTTCCTGAGCAACAGGAGGCCATGCAACTGTTCGGGATTCGATTGACGGATATGAAGTTAGATCCGGAAGCTATGGCGGGGATGCTCGTTCTGGCCTACTTCCCCGAGCAGGCACCACAACGCTACACGGTTACGGCCTTCGACATTCGCTGGAGCAAAAAGGATATACGGGAGAGCTTTGAGACCTGGTTGAGTTCCACACTGAAAGAACGAGCAGCGGCGGGACTCAAGCTGGAGCGGCCGGGTAAGAGATTGCGCTTAAGCGAATATCGCAAGTACTTGAAGGCCTACGATCTTAGAAGGGAAGGCAGGACTTTTAAGGAGACCGGCGAGATGATGATGTGGGAAGGAGCTGCTGAGGATCTGGCCAGAAAAGCCAAAGAATACTACGAAAAGGGCCAGACTCTTGTATTGAACCCTCCATTAACGCCCATGAGGGAGAGGCGATAGACCATGGTGGGAAGGGCGATTGGACGAGCGATACTGGTGTGAGATCAGAGAAGAATGGTTGGTCAGTGGCTGGATTGGGCACGCTAGTATGTCAACCGCCTCGATCCGCTAAAAACCGATAACATAATCAGTTTAGTTTAGCAGCCGTCAGCGGTGGCAGTCAGGCGGTGTGCACCGGCCGGCGCTCGCTCGTCCCCCTCGCTCCCCCGGCCTTCGCCCTTTTGGCCTCGTCGTCTTCCAACAAAAATCCCAGACGATCCATTGTAGCGACCATCTGGGCACTCAAGAAACCAACAAGCGAGATTCAGTCTTCAGAAGTCTATATATCCGATAGATCAGCCCCCCTATTTGATTGAGGGCTTAGACGTATAACGCCCACGCGCTCACCCGCGAGCGGCGCCCACCAACCGCCGATTGAGGGTGCGGACAGATGATAACGCCGACAGCCTGCTCAGAGGACGACGATCGCCCGCGTGAGAGCCGCTGGCGCAAGCGCCGCTCGTCGGGTGCAGCGCGTTGTTAGGCCGCCTTCAAGTATCTTCAGCGTCGACCCGAGCCCGAATTTCCCGAACGAGAGCATCGAATGCGCCACGATGGCCGCGAGGAAGCTCCTCCAACGTGCCTTGGCGAAGGCCTTGAGGCGGATTCGTGTGGTAGTAGTCCCCGATGCCGCTCTTCGAGACCTCTTCCCAAAAGTTCGGAGAGGGGTACTCGGTCCGCCCGGGCCAGTCGCCATGATGAAGGAAGACCCCCGACGAACTCGGCCCCGTCGAGTGCACGATCAGGCCAAAAGGTTCAATATCCACGGCCCGGTCCTTCCAGTCGAGGCGGTTCGCGCTGTAGGCCAGGTACGTCCCGCCCGTCGACGTCGGCGTCGCGATGACCAAGGCGGAATCGATTCTTTCCCGGAACGTATTTGGAAAGACGCTCGGCAGTTCGTCTCGAGTGACGATGCGCCATCCCGGCTTGCGCACACAGCGGTCCAGTTCCTCCTGCTGCTCCGGCATGAGGGTAATCCAACTTCGCTTGATAGGCACCGAGTCCACCTCTGACGGCCTAACTAGAATTAGACAGAACCGCCTAATAACGGAAACACTGCAATTTCTCGCAGTCTAGCTTCACATTCACCATCCCCGTTTCCCTCCCATCTCCCGCTTATCCACCCAGCTGAGCTGGGTCCAGGAGCAACACCAACGCCTCCTGCTGATACATATTAGAAATAAGCAACTCCTCAAAAGAAACCATCTCCTCTTTATCCATCCCCTCGGCCATGACGCCTCCCTGCACTCAATTTCACGGAGCCTGACCTTCTTTTTCCATCCGCTCTAGATGTTCTATCACGCGTCGCTCGGTGTGATTCGAATGGCAGTCTCGGACTGCCTGCTCATACGCTGCATATCCATCGGCAAAGGAAGTCCGTCCCTCCCTTGCGAGGGCCTGCAAGCCGACAACATCGCACTCGTCATCTTCCGTCCAGTCCCGGGCACCCTCCCAAGCGAGAATCCGTTTAAAAAGAGCAATCCAAAATCTTGACCCTAAGTATGCCAAAGTAACCACATTCCATTCGAGCTGCGGCAGAAAGCCCCCGTGGATCATTCGATTTCTGGCAAAATTAAGCTCATCCATCGCCCGTTCAAGCGCGGAAAACCGGATACCTTGTGCACGTGCAACATTGATAGGGCTCTCCCGTCCACCTCTACCCGGACGGAAATTCCCGTTCCACACGTATTCCGCCTGAGGAGCTGCCCCCACAACAGCACGAACCAAACATGTCGAGTGGCTAGCTGGCAGCGTGAGGGCGCCAGCAGCCCGTTGCAATTCCTGCTGTGCCGCAGTGCAGGTTTCAAATCCATTGGACTCGATGATCTGTTCGACTGCACCCCAGATGAATGGTAAATCGTCCTGATGTTGCCAAAGATGATTGTCGCTCGTACCCAACCTAAAGGTACGTACTGGATACAGATATAATGCCGCGCGCCCTCTCGCATTAAGAGTGGTTATGCCAGCGATGAGACTCCGGTCAAGCCGGGCGTCATACAATCTAAAACGGTTGCATTCTACAGGCTGGGTGAACGCCGACATGGTCCAACGATGCCCCCCGCCGAGAACCTCCCCGTAAAGTCTCCGCTCGCCTAAGGAAAACCACACGGGATTCTGAACGGGATGGAAATACAACGCCCAATCTGCCCCACTTGTGTATTCGTGTGCTCCACTCCGGTGAAGCCTGTTGGTGGCAAACACGCAGACATAAAAATACGCATTCATCAGTGAGATGAGAGTAGCCTCCTCTTGCGTAGGTTCCTTGATGGGGTTATCCGGATCAATAGCATATAATAAAGGGTTATCATTCCAGGGTCCCGGAGTCCTATCATCATTTAGGAAATGGTCACAGTACGGTAACCTCGCCCGCCATAACGCCTCGCGGTTCTCTGCTGAAAGCGCTTGCTCCGCATCACGGAAGCCCATTACTCTTACTCCGCACATATCAAAGGGAGTAACGTGCGATTCAACCCACGGACAGAACGCCACAACTTTCCGCATCGCTCTACGGTGCCAAATTGATGAGATTACGCGAGCTGCAATTTTCTTTACGGTTTTCGCCGACTTCCGTAGCCAGTCTAATATGGACGTAAAATTCCGGGCATGGGTCCATCCGCTCGGCCATGATGCCTCCTTGGCTGGTGAGGATTTCTCATGAGTAGCGCCGAACCCGAGAATTCGCCGGTACTCCGTCAAACGAGAATCCCTGGTCTCGGATTCTCTTAAACGTAGGCGCAGCTTCGACTCCTGCGGCATAAATCTCATCAGTCGCGGCAATCCTATCAACAATCTCCATTATCTGGGCTCGCATCTCTGGCGTATTTGGACCGCTGCGCGTTTCAAGCGCAATGGTTTTAGCTGCGAAAAGGCACCCGGACCATAACCGCAAGGCAATATTCACGCGCAACAGTGAGTCGGAAATCTCTGGAATATAGTCCGCACTGAGCTCAGCTATCTCACGCATCCGGCTCCCTAGCCTAGCCACTACTGCCCCAAGATCCAAACCAATGACTAATGACCCGTCAATAATGTTGATGAATTCGGCTCTGCGATCCACCGGCGTTAGTGAGTTAGGAAGTGCAGGTGCCGGTCCGAGACTCTGCGCAAGAAGCAGCGCCAATTCCATATTTGGATCGTAAGATTTCTTTTCCTCTGGCATATTCCCTAATCCTGATAACTTCAGCGCCCTTCTTCAAGCATCTGCTTTATCTTTTTACCCTCGGGCGTGGCAAAGAACGCCTCTTGCCGCTTAGATTCTCCCAGGATCTCTTCCAGGCTCTGCCGCCAGGTGGCATAGGCATACCGCCATGCTTGACCCGCAATGGTCAAATTGAGCCCCAAGATCTTTCCTTCGTCGCCTTTGAATAAAGTCTTTCTTCGCAACTTCTTGCCGGAATCCTTTATCGGGTAACGTGTTTCTATGCATATATCCGGTGTCAATGACAAGTAATGTGTTCGCTCTAGAAATGTCGGTCCGTAAAACCCCTTTCGCTTCGGCAATATCACCGCCACGGGATTGTCCGAAGTCATAAACTTACTATCTGTTTTCGAAATAAATACCATCCAATCTTGCCCCCAA
>JAUXIP010000226.1 GCA_030620935.1 Deltaproteobacteria bacterium
AAACGGCAAAACCAATGGCGGCCAGGAGGGCGAAGAACTCAGCCATTTCCCGCCAACCATCGCTATTCCAAATCGTTCGACGGAAACATCAGGGACTTAACGGTGACGGGAATGACCTCAGTTATCCCCAATGGGACACCAATGTCGATATAGTCTAAATCCCCTACATCGATACCATCCACAGCAATGACATCCTGCTCAACCTTAAGCTCTTCTTTGAGAATCGCACCCAATGACTTAGCCACGTCAAGATCGAGGGTCAGGTAGAGAGGGGCATTGGCATCATCCGAATTCTCCAAAACCGCCGCTATTCCCTCAGCGACGTTTCTGATAGACGGGTAATCCGGCTGTCCATCCAAAGAGAGCGCCAGCGCCACCCCCGAGGTGAAATTTTGAAGGTCAAATTTTAAGAGAGCCTGTCCCACGGCATCCGTCACCGAATCGCCTTTCGGAATTGATACTCGAACAACTTTAAGTCCATGCGCCGGCAGGGGTTTGGTACTGGATATGTAGCTGGTGTTGCCGCTCGCCTGTATGCTGTACTCTCCCGCCCCGATTACGGTTGCCCGGATCCCCTCAGTAGGTTCCCGGAGAAGATTTTTTTTGTGCAGTCCGTCCAGCTGTTTCCTGATATATTTGCCCAATAACGGGCCAACGTCTCCATAAGATTTTTTATCGTGATCGTAGATATGCTCCGAGACCCCCCCGGAGAAAACGATGACATCGATTTGTTTAGAGCCGCGGTAGTCTTTGAAAGGGTCCGTTACCATCAAATGTTTTCCCAGAGCCGATTGGGGCTTTCCGTCAATAAACTCGAAGAGAAGCTTGGCCATAAAAGCGGCGAAATCTTCCTTCTCCTTTTCTGAGATTTTCTTGCCTAAAGTAACGGAATGGCCCAGCTTCTTCATGATTCTCTCACCGGGTTCTTCGATTCTCGTCACCACCCCAGAGTCGTCAAAGGCAATCAGCCGGGCCCCGATGTTGATGGACGCTACCTGGTTCACGACGCCGTCGGAGATAAGAGAGAACTTGGTGGTTCCTCCTCCCGCGTCGACGTTTAATACGGTCGCTTTCTCGGCTTTGGACAGGTCAACGGCCCCACAGCCATAGGCAGCCAAGAGTGCTTCATGATTCGGCCCCGCAGAGGCACAGATAAACTTCCCCGATTCCTTCGCAAAGAATTCCACAATGGGCTGGGCATTTTCCTTTTTTAAGGCCTCGCCGGTGATGACGACTGCTCCGGTATCGATATCCTCGGGGCTCATACCTGCTTTATGATAAGCCTCATGGATGAAGTTCTTGACCTTTTCGGTGTCAATCAAGGTTCCCGAGAGGTAGGGCGTAAGCATGATGTCGGACCGATAGGTAACCTCCCGCTCCGTCACCTTAAACTTAGTGGAGAGCGCTGCCCCTTCTCTTCTCAGGGTTAAGCGGGAAAAGACCAAATGGGATGTCGAAGAGCCAATGTCGATGCCCACGCTTTTGAGCGTGAACATCTCAAGGCCTTCGATATCTTCGAGGATATCGTTCTCTCCAATGTGCAGATGTTCGGGATCGTCGTGATCGTCATGCATAATTTAGCCTCAACTGGAATTATTTAAGAAGGAGAGATGGTTCTTACTGTTTTCCCATGGACTTCGACCACTCGTAGTCTCTGTCCGTATAGGCTTCTTTTGGCATTAGGCTGGTTAATTTTCTATTTGCTAATTCTTCTTCGAACTTGTTGCGGATATAAGGATCTTCGTCGGGATATTCGATCTGGTCTTTGGCCCGGTCTTCAACCTTTTCGGCATAGCCATGAAACTGCATCGGGGGATGCAGCGCCAGATACCTTGCGGGGGTTCCACCCGCATTGAAATGCTGGTGAAACCACTTGTTGGGCGGAACCAACACACTAGCCTCACGCCAAGGAACCACGATCTTCTCCTTTCCCTCTTCCCACATGATCGAGTACCCCTCACCTGCGGGGATTACAATGACGCGACCGGGACCATGCCGATGGGCCTTTTTGTAGGTCCGGGAAGCAAACACGGACATATGGCAGGACAACTCTGATCCGGGAAAATCTATAAAGACACTACTGCCTCCGGCACCTCTAGTTTTATTGTCATCGAGCTTGTCCCAGAGTGCCATGTCCGGGAAGAAGTTCCCGTACCAATAGATTCTTCTATTCCAGACGTTCCATTTGTCTGAGTCCTGTATCTGCTTAGCCTCTGAATAAAACTCGCCGTCCTGAGCGAGGACGTCCGGACCTTGGTAAGGGTTGTTAAAGAAAAACTGAGGGTCCTGAACTGCCGACAGGGCCAAAGGGAGATAGCTGTACCGCAGCAATCTAACGGGCTTGTCCCCTTGCATGTTCGTTAACTGATGAAAATAGTTATGAGGCATCAAGAACAGGCTTCGCTTCTGCCATTCAAATGTCTTTTTGGTATTGCCCGCTTCCGACCAGACGTTGGTCAGTCCCCGACCATCCACCACATAGATGACCTCATCCAAGGCAAACTTCACGGGCGGTAGGGTTTTACCCGGAGCGATCTCTGTAATCCATGCGGAGGTGACCCCTTCTTGTCCCATGAGCTGCATAAAGGCGGCCTTACATTGCCGTTCTTCCCACCAGCCAAGCTCTACCGTCCTCAAGTCCTCGATGGTGTATCCTCTGTGAATAGGTATCCCGATAGACTCCATCCAGCGATCATAGGTAAACGTGGATTTATTCATGGAGTTTTCACTCCCATTAGTTGGTGACCCCTTCGGGTCTGTTCCTGTGCTTCCTTCAGGCGCTTTTGCCATAGCTGATCCTTTCTGCTTTTAATGTGATTGTTGTCACACCAATAGATTTTTATACCACGAGTGACCTTCTTAATCTATCACATCCCCTGAACCGCCGATGAATGATTGGGCAATGGATGAGTTGCGTAGGCAACTTCAGGAGAAAATTTGAGAACTGCTTCGACAGAAAATTATTTCAGGCTGCTTTAGCGGCCAGTCGATTTGGCGGCCACTTGCATCCTAATGAGGGCACGAAGCAAGGCGGCTTCAGCAATCATGAACTCCTTGTCCTCTCGATTCACCTCTTCCATTTTTCTCTCCGCCCTCTCCTTAGCCGTGTTCGCACGATTTTTGTCGATTTCGTTGGCGTACTCCGCTGCATTGGCCAGAACCGTCATAACGTTATCCAATACTTCAGCATAACCGCCACTCAGTGCAAGGTTATGCCGAACCGAGCCCTGCTTATAGTTCATCTCTCCGATCTCTAATAGAGTTAGAAAAGAGATGTGATTGGGCAGAACTCCGAACTCGCCCGAGGCTCCGGGTGCCGTGACCTCGTCCACCTCCTCGTCCAGGAGCAGCCGGCTCGGTGTAACTAATCGGAGTCTGATTTTTTCCGCCATGCGCCTTTATTCCTCTGCCAGTTTCTTTGCCTTCTCCACCGCTTGCTCAATCGTCCCGACCATGTAGAAGGCCTGTTCCGGGATGTCGTCGTGCTTACCCTCTACGACTTCCTGAAACCCCTTTATCGTATCTTTCAGCTCCACATAGGCACCAGGGGTCCCGGTAAAGACCTCGGCTACATAAAACGGCTGGGAGAGAAAGCGCTGGATTTTTCTCGCTCGGGCTACGGTTAGTTTATCCTCTTCAGAGAGCTCATCCATCCCAAGTATCGCAATAATATCCTGTAGATCCTTATAACGTTGCAGGATGACCTGAACCTGACGGGCCACCTCGTAGTGACTCTCACCAACCACATGCGGATCCAAAATACGGGAGGTAGAATCCAAGGGATCCACCGCGGGATAGATCCCGAGCTCGGCAATCTGGCGTGAAAGCACCGTCGTCGCATCCAGATGGGCAAAGGTTGTCGCCGGGGCCGGATCGGTCAAGTCATCGGCCGGGACATAAATCGCCTGGACCGAGGTGATCGATCCTTTGTGCGTCGAGGTGATCCGCTCTTGAAGCTCACCCAAGTCGGTTGAGAGAGTCGGCTGGTAACCGACGGCCGACGGCATGCGGCCCAGAAGCGTTGACACTTCGGAGTTGGCCTGCGTGAAGCGGAAGATGTTATCGATGAACAGAAGCACGTCTTTCCCTTCTTCATCGCGGAAATACTCCGCCAGAGTAAGGGCGGAAAGAGCGACGCGTGCCCTGGCTCCCGGCGGCTCGTTCATCTGCCCATAGACCAATGCCGCCTTGCTGAGAACCCCCGACTCCTTCATCTCCAGCCAGAGGTCGTTTCCTTCACGCGTCCTTTCTCCCACGCCGCCAAAGACGGAGTAGCCGCCGTGCTTCATCGCGACGTTATGAATCAGCTCCATCAAGATAACGGTTTTGCCGACACCGGCACCGCCGAAGAGACCGATTTTTCCGCCGCGCGCATAGGGAGCCAGAAGATCGACCACTTTAATGCCCGTTTCAAAGGCTTGGACCTTGGTTTCTTGATCGACAAATTCCGGTGTAGGACGGTGGATTGGAAAGCGCTTCTTGGCCTTGATCGGATCCCCTTCGTCAACGGTCTCCCCAATGACATTGTGAATCCGCCCCAGAGTCTCTTCACCGACAGGCACGGTGATGCCTTCGC
>JAUXIP010000091.1 GCA_030620935.1 Deltaproteobacteria bacterium
CCGCTTGAGATCGAAGATGAGCAATAGTGCGGTCACAGTGAGAAAAACCAACGCCAGGAGCGGACTCACAAGATTAAAAAGTGTCGCCTCACTGGAAAATCCCATCTGCAGAAGCAAGGCCGCCACTAAAAGAACCCCAGCAGCGACGGACTTCGTCCAAAGGTAAGAAGCGATCTTGCCGCCCCACAGTTGCGGATGGGCCACGTCATAGACTTCTCGCGCCGCGCCCGGGATTTGTCTATCCTTGTTTTCGTTCAACAAGGCGTATAGATCCTCACCCGGTTGTTTCTCCGCCCAAAAATGGGTGGGTTGAGTTTCCATCATGGCCGGCTGCAACAGATTCTCGTCCACTCCCGTATAAAACAGCTTGGGCTTCGTCCCCTTCTCGGCTTTGCGCACACTGACCCTCTGCGTCGCTATGATTCGGCTTACTTGGCTCGTCGGATCGTCTAGGTCTCCGGACAGGATCGCTTGCGTCGGACACACGACTTCACAAGCGGGTTTGTATCCCAACTCGACGCGGGAGGCGTCGAAGTTACACTTGGCGGCGGTGTTTTTATTCGGATCGATGTAGAGCGCATCGTAGGGGCAAGCCTGCATGCAGGACTTGCAGCCGATGCAGCGCTCGCTGTCAAAGTCCACGATTCCGTCCTGCCTGCGGAAAAGCGAGACCGTAGGACAAATTTCGATGCATGGCGCATCATCGCAGTGATTGCACCGCAGTACGGTGAAATGTCGCTGCGAGTTAGGAAATTCGCCCTTCTCGATGTATTTGACCCATGTGCGGTTAACGCCAATCGGGATATTGTGCTCTTCTTTGCAGGCAACCGTGCAGGCATGACAACCTATGCAGCGGTTCTGATCGATGACAAAACCGTAGCGCATGCTGGTTGGCCATTGTAGGGGATGGGATGGCCGGAGACAAATTAGAAATCGTCCGGCTCTGGATAAAGGATCATTTATGTTGAAGCCGATGGACCTTGGCGATCTTCTCACGTCCAGGTTGGATCGGACGGAGATGCTTTTCGGCATAGGAATGGGCGAACTCTCGAAAACGTTGGGCAACAGGAGAAAAATATTTTTGTTTGCGGTAGATCAATTCCATGTAGCGGGTAATTTTAGCCCGGTCGATCCGAACAATCTTTAAATCTCCCAGCGCACACTCCCGCTCCACCGCGAAACGGGAGACAAAGGCAATACCCAGATTGGCCTCTACTCCTTTTTTCACGGCCTCCGTTCCAGGAAGCTCCATAGCTATTCTGAGATTTATACCCATCTCTTTGAGTTTATGTTCTACCAGGCGGCGAGTTCTCGACCCCTGTGTCGGAAGACTGCAGGGTTGATCCTCCAGTTGTTTGGGCGAGATCTCGCCTACTTTCGCAAAGGGGTGGGACGGAAGGACAATAAGCACAACGTCGTCAACGCAGATCGGCTCTACCCCGAATCTCCGATCTTCGGTGGGACCACCGACCAGACCCATGTCCACAACGTTCTGCAGAATCTTTTCGTAGATCCATTCCGTCGATTCAATTTGAAATATAACTTCGGTCTTCGGATACTGTTCCTTAAATTCCCGTACAATTCTCGGCAGTAGGTACATACCTCCCGTCGTGTTCCCTCCTAGAATCAGTTTTCCTTTGGTCGCCGTACTCAACTCGGCTATGGACCTTTGAGCTTCATCCTTCGCATGAAGAATGGAGACAGCACAGCGATATAGAGCCTCCCCAGCCTCTGTTAATCGGAACTTCTTGCCACCCCGCTCCAGCAGGGGAAGCCCCATGTCTTTCTCCAAGGCCTTTAACTGAAGGCTTACCGCTGGTTGTGTTAGATGGAGGTCGGACGCCGCGGAAGTAATACTGCGATGTTGAACCACCACGTAAAAGATCTCCAGCTGATGAAAGTTCATTGTCAGTGTTGTTCCCGCTTAAATGGCATTGATAAATCCGAACGGATCCTCTTCGTCATTTGTGGCTCCGTGCTCCGGACCATCATACGGACTGGTAGGCCAAGCGTCGGACTTTATCCATATTTGTCCCCTCAATACGTATGAGTCTTGTGGCGGCCTCGCGTCTGGGTGAGTGAAGGTCGCCCTCATTATAGGAGTGAGCCATGCCTGGTTTTAGCATGTACGTCCTGGCTTTACGCACTTTGCCAGGTTTATTCTCGGTTGCCGGCTCGAGGATCTCCCAGTCGGTCATCTCCGTCTCGCCCTCCACCTGCCCATAGATCGCCCAGGAGGGGCCGTGGTCGTGGGGGTTACTTACCTTGGCCCCCTTGTAGTAATGGGCAAGGATACAGAAGCCGAGCTCGGGATCTTCATAGATAACCTTCCGGACGGGAACGTCTTCACCCAAATGCTCGGCAACGAACTCCCGGTCTTTCAACACCTCTTCCAATAGCGTACAGACCATTTTCCGTCCCTCCGGTCCGGGTTCGGCTTTGAGAATGCGATAACAGTCTGCGGCGAACTGCTCCAGCGTATGGGTCACAACTGAATCTCCTTTTGAATGATGGCTTCTCATTTACACCATAACACAGAAATGAGAAAGGGAGTTCAACCTCCACGTCCCTGTGCCTCCCTCGAACCCGGTTGGAAAGTAGCACTGCGCAGGGGGTCTGCTCCGAAGAAAGGGAGACGTCCGACACCCCATTTTCGATTTTAGATTTTCGATTAATCCAAAATCGCCAATCCGAAATCCAAAATGATATGGTCCATCGGCTCCCGCTGTGGTTCGACCGATTCGACGTGCTCACGGCCCTGAGGCTCTCGAAGGGCTTTGCTCACCACCCTGAGCCAATCGAAGGGAGGAGCGGGCCCCCTGCGCATACCTGGAGTGGGAGGTGAGATCGGCAAAAAATTTGAAGGGTAAATCCCAGTCGCGTTAGCTGTTGTCGAACCTCGGGCTAGAGAAAATTGCGGCCTTATTCTTTTCCAAATCGAAGCACGGAGTAAAAACCTCTCAAGTCGAGGTAGAAAGAGTCGGCGTATCGTCTTCTTTACCGTGGAGGGCGAACCAGTAGATGCTGTTCATATAGCGCCAGCGTCTGATAGTCGCCTCCTCGACTGCCTTGAGTGCCTGTTGCTGAAGTTCGGCGGTGGTGCAGTATTTCTCAACGATCATGAAACCCTTGGCTCCATGGATCTCATCGGCCAGGATATGCTCTTCAAAAAAACGGATTTCCCGTGCCCCTAGCGAGTGGCCATAGTGCTTCTCAAGAGCAGGAACGATCTTCTTACAAATATCAAGGAACTGGGACTCCAGGCCGATAAACATCCCCGCCAGTGCCACCTGCCAGGGCCGCTGGTAAACCATACGCCAGCCCCAATTTTGCAGACCCTCGGTTCCAGAAAGAATGACCGACTCTTCCACATTCTCCCGTTTAAGCCCACAGGCTATGACATAGTCCGTCAGCATATCCAGATGTCGGTCCTTCGGGTTCTCTTCATCTCCGAGATTCTCAAACAAATAGGCCTTCACGTCCCTTTGAGGAATCTGGGAGGCCTCATAGGCCATCCAATTCAAATATTCCGTCACAAAATGGAAATGCTGGGTGCAATATGTTGCCGTTTGCTCTTTAGTCAGATCGCCTCGTGCCCATAGTTCGAAAAAGGGATGGTTCTTGCTGTGTTTTTGGTCTCTGGTTGCTACGAGCTGATCGTGGAAAGAAATATTCATACGGTCTCCCTATGTCAAAATTTCTCTTTTCCCGTTCATTCCTGGAATGCGGCCTCTTTTTTCTTCCACGGTGCGATGAGATTTTCCAGCCACTGGACTAACCCGGCTAAGAGGATGCCAATGATCATCACGGCCACGGCTACCGCCAGCAAACCGTCTATTCTGAAAAAGGCATTATAGTTCGATACGATGATGCCGATGCCCGTGATAGCTATGATCAGTTCGGAAATGACCACTCCCCTCATGGCACGACCGATTCCTAGGCGTAGCCCAACCATAATATAGGGAATGGCATTAGGTATAACCACGTGACGGATGATATAAAAGCGGGAGGCTCCAAACGATCGGGCCAGCTCGACGAAATCGTTAGGAGTATGCTTAACACCCTGTAGGGTATTGACGATGATCACGAATACCGCAAAGAGGTAGATGACGACAACTCGTGCGGTAAACCCCAACCCGAACCAAAAAATCATCACGGGAACCAGTGCGGAGATCGGGGCAACATAAAGGGCATTAACAAAAGGATCGAGCAGTCGTTCCAACGTCCGGTTGATCCCCATCATAATGCCAAGGAATGCGCCGCTGATAATCGCAAGGAAGTAGCCTACAAGCATAGGAACGAAGGCCTTTAGAAGTGAGATCCCAAGGGCGTCTGTAGGACTATTCGGAATACCGTCGGAATGAAAAGCATCGACCAACGTGGTGAAGACACGCCACGGTCCAGGTACGAGGGGAGAGTCGTTGAGACCGCTGATCAATGCCCAGATCAACAGTCCCAGGATCAGGGAAATGACACGCAGTATATTTTCACGCCAAAAGGCCTTAAACCCTTCCATCGTAATTATGCATCAATTAAATGCAGATCCTCTTTTCTTCCAAGGGGTGATGGCGGATTCCAGCCACTGTACGAGTCCGGTCAAAAGGATTCCCCCGGTCATGATCACCAATGCGATGCCGAGCACACCGTCCAGCCTAAAGGCGCTGCTATAGTTTGTAATGATCTCACCTACACCCGTTACAGACACGAGTAGTTCGGCAATGACCGTCCCGACGATGGCACGGCCGATACCTAGGCGTAATCCGACCATAATATAGGGAATGGCATTCGGTATAACCACGTGACGGATGATATAAAAGCGGGAGGCACCAAACGATCGGGCCAGCTCGACAAAATCGTTTGGCGTGTGTTTGGTCCCCTGAAGGGTATTGACGGTGATGACAAACACCGTGAACATAAAGGCCACTATGACTCTTATCTCAAACCCCACACCGAACCAAAAAATCATTGCCGGTATCAAAACCGAAATCGGAGCTACGTAAAGTCCGTTGACGTACGGGTCGACGAGACGTTCAAAGTTTCGGCTGATACCCATGAGAATTCCGAGGGGAACGCCGATAACTACAGCCAGGAGGTAGCCAAGGAGCAAGGGAAGAAGCGCACCTAAGAGGGCGCCTCCAAGGGCTTCGGTTTGGAAGGCTTCGATAATCGTTCGGAGCACCCGTTCGGGCCCGGGGAGAAAGAACGAATAGTCAACGGGGATTAGAGAACTTACAGCCCACCAGAGGACCACGGCACTGCCGACCGCAAGCAAGCGAACCGCGTTTTCGTCCCAAAAGGCCTTGAACCAGGCACCGACAATCCGGTTCCAGAACGACTTTTCGGTGATCAGAGCAGGCCCATGGCTTTCCATAGCTTCTTTTTTAGGTTGATGAACACGGGGCTCTCGATAATCTCTGCCTTACTCTCCCAACGGGGTTTGGGTAGATCGACGTTGACTATCTCCTGTACCGTTCCGGGCCTTGAGGAAAGAATAATGATCTTATCCCCAAGATAGATCGACTCATCGATGTCGTGGGTTACGAAGATAACGGTCTTGCCCGTTTTGCTCCAGAGCTTGAGAAGTTCCGTCTGGAGCTGTTCCCTGGTTTGGGCATCCACGGATCCAAACGGCTCATCCATCAATAAAATGGCTGGATTGACAACCAAGGCACGGGCTAATCCCACGCGCTGCTGCATACCCCCCGATAACTCGACCGGATAGTGGTTCTCAAATCCGGATAGACCGACCAGGTCGAGGTATTTTCTAGCCAGTTCTGTCCTCTGGGCCTTTTCGGTCCCGTTAATCTCCAGCCCCATCTCCACATTTGCGAGTATTTTTCTCCAGGGCAGCAGTCGGAAGTTTTGAAATACGATGCTTCGGTCCGGTCCGGGGCCGGAGATGGTATTCCCGTCGATCAGAACTTCACCTTCATCAGCGGAAATTAGCCCATCCATGATCCTGAGGAGAGAGGTCTTCCCGCACCCGCTGGGTCCTATGATAACCGAAAAGCTCCCCTCATCGACCGTGAAGGATAGATCCTTTAGCGCATAGACTCTGCTCTCATCCTTGCCAAAAGTTTTGCAGACGTTTCTAACTTCGAGCTTTATCCCCATTCCTATCCCGCATTATTCATGGGTTGCAAAATGTATGGGATAAATTGAAAACACAGATTTGGTTAGAAGAGACAGAATCCAGAAGCCAGAATTCAGAAGGCAAAAAGGTGGGAGGGGATTCTGGATACTGACTTCTGACTACTGAATTCGGATTTTCAGACATTTTGACTTTTGCACTTTGCAATTTTAGATCCCGAAGGGCTCGCTCCGAATGTCCGGCAGGCTACTAGCCGGGTCCTAACTCTTTCAATGCCTGATCCCTGAATTTCGGATCGATAAGCCGATCGACCGGTAGGACGGCGTCCGGCTTCATAAATTCTGTATCCACGAGAAATTTTAGTGCCGTGTTGACGTTCTTCTCCGTCATCCCACCGTTCACCGGCCAAAGCTCCATCTCCCGAGCTGCCTTGATGGTTTCCCGAACCGCCTTGACAGGCTTAAACTTCCTCCAGGGTTTTTGACTGACCGCAAACTCAGCCAACTCGTCCAGGTCACGCTTGTACATCTCCCGGTAACCTCGCACCATGGTATTGGTGAAGAGTTGGACTTCCTTGGGCCGCTTGCTTAGGGTCTCTTCAGTGGCGACCCACAAAATCAAGGATTGCTTAGGGGCAAAGTCCGACATCTTTGCAATAATGTTGATCTCTCCGCGCATGACATTTTCTATGGCACGGCTGGCGAAGATAACGGTCGCATCAACGTTCTTGGCCTTCAGTGCGGCGAGTCGCTTGGGGGTGCCCCTGAGAAAAACGATCTGGACATCCGTCTTCGGATTGACCCCTTTCTCACGGAGTATCTTATTGATCGCGATCTGCGTCTGGGAAGCAGGGGAGTGAGAGGCGATCTTGAATTTCTTTCCGCTCTTGACTCCTTGTTTGATCCTGTCCACGAGCCCATCCAGGTTCTTAACATCGGGCAGGGCGATCATGTAGAAGACAAATTGCTGGGCGTAGTCCGCAAAGGCCTTGACGGGGAACTTCTGCTTGATCGCTCGGGTCAGTGCCGGCAAAGTCTGATAGGAGTAAAGCACTTCCCCCTTCATCATCGCGGCAAACGAGGGGACAAATCCCCTGAAGGTTTTTTCCTTGAGGGTCATTCCCGTCTCGGGTTTTAAGATCTTCTCACTGGCAAAATAACGAGCGAGATCGTAAATAGGACGGGCTGGAGAGGGTGTTCCCAAAAGTATCTCCTTCGAGCTCTGGGCGTACGCCCATGGGAAACCTCCCAGAGTATCCAGGGCTACTGCTCCGATCCCAAACCCCAGAGTTTTGAGAAAATCTCTTCGACGCAACTCCTCTAGCGAAAATATTCTTCTCATCGTGTCACCTCCTTTGGAAACTCAATCGGTTTTGTGCCTGCGGGAAGACACAGGGCAAACTATTCATTCACCGGTTCCAGATAAATATCGATCAAGGCAACTTGGCCGGCCGCCATGGCCTTAAGTCC
>JAUXIP010000298.1 GCA_030620935.1 Deltaproteobacteria bacterium
AAGGAAATGTTCCCGCTGGGGAAAAGCGTATATAAGAGAAAGCGGTTGCCGTCGGGGATCTCCTCGATCCCGCGGAGATCCGTGAGGATAACATTTCCTTTTAAAGTCGTATGCTTCAGGAGAATACTTTTAAGTGTTTCCTGGCTGTCTAGAATATTTTGGCACCGCCGCGTGACTTCGGGCTCCCGGGTGACCTCTTCTAGGGATGCATCACGAAGAAAATCAATCAATTTCAGCCAGTAAGGTTCGTCCTCGACTCTTTTCCCGTCGATGGTCATAGAAATGAGAACGTAGCCGGTTGGGTGAAGAACTTCCTCGGGACTGAGGAGGGCGGCGTCGATTTTGTCCGTCTCCTCCATCAAAATCCTGATGCGCTCGGACTTGAGGAACTTTAAGTGGTCGGCATGGGTTGCACTGGATTCTACATCCTTGAGTAGGGAGTCTGAAGTGTAATATTCGTACACGACCCGTGCCGCACTGGGGGCTAGACGAAAGCCGCCCTTTCCCGGGACGAGTGTCGGCACTTGTGACTCGGAGCTCGCAGCTCCTATGAATTTACGCCACGAGTCGGAGTTGGTAATGTGGTGATCGAACCACAGAGCGCATTGTGAGTGATAGGGGAGGTTAGCGATAATATCGCCCCGGCGAAGCTCAACCATGCCGTCCTGCATGAACTTAGGCTCGACGAAAAGATAGGAATCAATCTTCTCCATCCTAGTGATCAGGGCGCCGCAAGCCAGCCCGTCGAAATCCGCCCGCGTGACTAATCTCATGGGCCGATGGCCTCCTCGACCGGTGTCAGGTCAAGCCCCAGCGCGCTGGCCACTCCTTGATGCGTGATCTTGCCGTCGTAAGTGTTGAGCCCCCTAGCCAGGGCGGCGTTTTCCCTCAGAGCTTTGGGAAACCCTTTGTCCGCGAGTTCGAGGCCGTAAGACAGTGTCGCGTTGGTCAGCGCGTAGGTAGAGGTGTTGGGCACGATCGCCGGCATATTGGCGACGCAGTAGTGAACTACTTCCTCGTCCATATAGATGGGGTCATGGTGCGTCGTTGGGTGCGAAGTTTCGGCGCAGCCGCCTTGATCGATAGAAATATCGACCAGAGCGGCACCGGGCTTCATCAGCTTTACGAGCGAGCGCGGAACGAGCTTGGGCGCTTTGGCGCCGGGGATCAGGACGGATCCGATGACCAAATCGGCGTCTACAATCTCCTCCTCTATATTGGCCCGATTCGACATGAGCGTTGTCACGTGTCCTCCCAGGATATCATGGATGTAACGGAGTTTCGAAGGATTCACGTCCAGCACACTCACATGCGCCCCCATTCCCGTCGCCACCTGACACGCCGTGGAACCGGCAGTGCCTGCCCCCAAGATCAATACCTTCCCCGGACGCACACCGGAGGCTCCTCCCAGGAGGATACCTCTGCCGCCGTTCTCCGCCTGGAGAGACCAAGCGCCTACCTGGATGGAAAGACGACCGGCAATTTCACTCATCGGCGTCAGAAGAGGTAGGGAGCCGTCTTCCAACTGAATAGTCTCGTAGGCTATGCTGGTGACTTTTTTCTTGCAAAGGGTTCGGGTTAAGTCTTCGTTTGGTGCCAGATGAAGGTAGGCAAAGAGAATCAGACCGTTGCGTAATAAAGCGAATTCCGAGGGCTGGGGCTCTTTCACCTTCATCACCAGATTCGCTTCCTGCCAGAGCTCTGTTGGGGATTCCAACAATTGGGCGCCGGCCGCACTGTAAGCTCGATCAAGAATAGCGCTTCCCAAGCCGGCCTCTGTTTCCACCAGGACCTTGTGACCATGAGAGATCAAGGCGGAAACTCCCGTGGGGGTAATCTCCACTCGAATTTCCTCCTCCTTGATCTCCGTGGGGACGCCAATGATCATGGATCAAAAGTACTTTAACAGTAGGGGAAATTCAATGCTGCTAAAGCGTTGAGTCTCGAGTTCCGGGTCTCTTGTTTCGAGTCGAGATCAAAAACTAAACACTCAAAACTAAAAACTGGTTTACCGCCATACTCCCCACGCGAGTAGGAGCCAGCCTAGAAGGAAGGCGAGGCCTCCGATGGGCGTGATGGCGCCGAGCCAGCGCAGTCCCGTCAAGCTCAGGAGGTAGAGACTGCCGGAAAAGATGATGATGCCGACGACAAACAACCAACCGGCTGCGGTGACGCTGCCTCCGGGCCAACGAGTAGAGGCCCAGGCAACGACGAATAAGCCAAAGGTGTGATAAAAATGGTAACGCACCCCCACTTCAAAGGTGCTCAGAAGGTCTGAAGAAAGATAGTTCTTTAGGCCGTGTGTCCCGAAGGCGCCGAGGACAACGGCTAAACAGGCCGAGACAGAACCCACGATCAAGAAAAAACGGTCCATGGTTTAACTCCTTGCTATGGGCGAAAAAGAAAACGAATCTTTTTGCGGATATTTCGGCCCAGCTTTTTCTTCACTTCATACCAGGCTCGTTGAAGAAGGTTCCAGGAGAGCCAGGCAAAGGATGAAGAAGTGCTGATCCAGGGATGATTGACCTCGAAGTTGGATTTAAAGGTCTTCAATGTGAGGACCTTGTGAAACTTGCGCTTAAATATGCCCCTAATGCTCAGAGCATGACGAGATTCGGCAAAGACGGTGATAGTCTCAATAGGCAGGATCGTCCTGTGGCGAATGATCTTGTTGGCTAAGGCTTCCTCATCCTTTGCCACGATTTCAAGCACATTGTTCTGGAATTCTTCGGGGGACAATGATTGGAGCAAAATCTGTTTTCTCAATTGTAGTTCCAGACCGCCATCCCCTTCGTAACCTGCGAGCACGAAGAATGTTTTGGGCTTAGTGGCCTGCATGGATTTCTGCCACCAATCGACGCCCCTTTGTAAAGCCTTGAGGGATGCCTCCGACAGGTTTTGGGAATCCAGGCATCCGTAGGGCATCGGCAGAATAATGATCGTAGAAATAACGTACTCCTGTGATTTATTTGCTATGGCTGCAGTCCGTACTGCTCGAGCAGGGGCTTAAGTCCCGGTCTTTGAGCCAACAGCCAGCTGACAAGATAAGGGATTGTGAAGAGAAGAAGCAAGCCCCCTACAACAACAAGAGTCCAGGCCCAGCGCGCAAGACGGGAAAAATAGGGACTTTGCCAAAGAAGAGGCAGAGCCAACGGACCGACAAGCAAAAGCATGGCAACAACATAAGAAACCCGGTGATACCAGTTCAATGGGCGGCCGAATGTTTTTGCAGTTTTATATGCATCAACGATTGCAGAAATCCAGACGACAAGAAGCGCTAAGCCAACGGTGAAGCGAGTCACACCGGAAAGCCACCAAGTCCCTAGTCCCAGCACCAAACAGGAACTGGCAATCACAATGCCCTTTGCTGATTCTTTATTGTAGAGCTGTTCTAATCCAGGAATTACCGATAGGGTCAGGGTAACAAAAGGTTTTTTGCCGAGAAACATTAGGGAGGCTCGTTCCTATAAGCTGGATTCACGATACTAATGCACCTGATAACAGCTTCTCATATCAAAACACAAGTTGGGGTCTGAGGTGCCACAGAGACAAAGCCTAGGAGGAGGATCTAAAATGGTATTAGAGTTTTTCTGCGAGGATTTCTGTTGGAGACTGAAACGGCGGTTGTGGGTGACGATAGGTTTCCCAAAGCTTTCCCCAAGAGGTGCGTCGAAACTCGAGAATACGTTTGCGACCGATGAGGGGATACCAAAGGAAATCATGGTAAATGTTTGATGCCAAGGGCGCCCAAACAACCAGCGGAGAGTGCAAAAGGAGTTTTTCCAAAGGCTGAAGCGGCCCCTTGCGTATCAATTGGTCTCCCCAAATGACTAAACTCTGGTGCACGCTGAAACCAAAGTTTACGTCAGCAATGTTTTCTCCGATGATTTGAATGTGGGCAGGATCGGCAATGCCAAGTTCTTGCTCATGGCACATGCGAAGGTAAGGTATTGAAAGTGGGTCAAAGCCCATCATTTTAGCGG
>JAUXIP010000343.1 GCA_030620935.1 Deltaproteobacteria bacterium
ATGTTCTCAGCCATCATGCCGCGCAAATGGATCTGCGGCTGTCGGTATCCGATCCCTTGTTGGATGCCCGGATCAATGTCCTGGGCTTCATCAATCTGCTGGAAATCTGCAAAGGCTTGAAGGTCAAGAAAGTCATCTATGCGTCGTCCGTGGGTTCCGTCTATGGAGAGCAGGATCTGTTCCCTGCGCCGGAAGATCATCCGACGCGCCCCATGAGCCCTTACGGAATCAACAAACTAACCGGGGAGTATTATCTCGACTACTACCATACGGCCTTCGGCATTCCTTATGTTGCGCTTCGCTACTCCAATGTGTATGGACCTAGGCAATCCAGCTTGGGAGAAGCGGGGGTGATCGCCATATTCATCGGCCGACTGCTCAAGCAAAAGCCCCCGACAATCAACGGCGACGGCAAGCAGACACGGGATTATGTCTATGTGGATGATGTGGTAGCGGCCAATATTGCCGCGCTGGATACCTCCTACATAGGTCCGCTGAATATCGGGACGGGACGGGAGACGGATGTCGTGACCCTCTTTCGCCTGCTGCGTGAGGAAATGGGCTCCAAGATCGACGCGGTTCATGGGCCGGCAAAGACCGGAGAGCAGAAACGGAGCTGTCTGGAGAACTCTCGCGCCGAAAAGATACTCGGCTGGACTCCTCGTGTCTCCTTGGAAACGGGCATGGAGCGAACCATTGCCTATTGTCGTGAGGCGGATCTTGGATGTTGATGGAGTCGGTCCGGAATTTCTGCATTATCGCTCATATCGACCACGGGAAATCGACTCTTGCGGATCGGCTGCTCGAATATACCGGCACGGTAAGCGAAAGGGAAAAAACAGACCAATTCCTCGACAGCATGGATCTGGAAAGAGAGCGGGGTATTACGATCAAGGCGAGTCCCGTCTGTCTTCGCTATCGGTCAAAAAGCGGGAAAGAGTACACCATGAACTTGATCGATACTCCCGGCCATGTCGATTTCAGCTATGAGGTCTCCCGCAGCCTAGCTGCCTGCGAAGGGGCACTTTTGGTTGTTGACGCGGCGCAGGGGGTTGAGGCTCAGACCGTAGCCAACGTTCACATGGCTGTGGACCACGGACTGGCGATCCTCCCGGTCATCAACAAGATAGATCTCAAAAGCGCGGAGCCGGAACAGGTCAAAAAGGAGATCGAAGAAGTGATCGGGTTGGATGCATCGCAATCCGTCTTAGCCAGCGCAAAAGAGGGGATTGGAACTGAGGAGATTCTCGAAGCTATCGTCCACCTCTTTCCTCCCCCGCAGGGGAATGTGGAGTCGCCTTTGCGCGCCTTGATCTTCGATAGTTGGTTTGATCCCTATAACGGGGCCGTCGTCATGATAAGAATCCTTGATGGGAGCGTGCGCAAAGGGACGCGCATCCGCATGATGGCGAGTGGAGAAGCCTTTGAAGTGACCCGTCTGGGTATTTTTTCTCCGGGTGCGGTCGAAGTTCCTGAGATCAGTGCCGGTGGTGTCGGTTTTCTCATGGCCGCGATCAAGGAAATCAGCGCGACCAAAATCGGTGATACCATTACGACGGAAGACGGAGGGACGCCTCAAGCCCTGCCGGGCTTCAAGGCGCTGAAGCCGATGGTTTTCAGCGGGCTTTATCCGGCCGATTCGGGACAATACCAGGCGTTGCGGGACGCGCTGGAAAAGCTGCAGCTCAACGACTCCTCTTTTACCTTCGAGCCGGAGACGTCGCAAGCTCTGGGGTTCGGATTTCGTTGCGGTTTTTTGGGCCTGCTTCATCTCGATATCGTCAAGGAGAGATTGGAGCGAGAGTTCGGCTTGAGCTTGATCGCCACCATCCCGACGGTGGTTTATCATGTGATTACCCACAAGGGAGAGACCGTGCCCGTTGACAATCCAGTCAAGCTCCCGGCAGAATCGGATATCGAGCGGATCGAAGAGCCTACGATCGTCGCTACCCTCCATCTGTCACAAGAGTATTTGGGCGGTGTTTTAAAACTCTGCGAGGAAAAAAGAGGGACGCAGAAGGAAATCCGCTATCTGGGGCCTAAGCGGGTGGCGCTTATTTATGAGCTCCCGCTCAACGAGATCGTGGTGGATTTTTATGATCGGTTAAAATCGGTCAGTCGGGGCTACGCCTCGATGGAATACGAAGCAGCCGATTACCGGCCTTCGAAGATGGTCAAGCTGGATATCCGCATCAACGGTGAGATCGTGGATGCCATGTCGATGATTACCCATCGGGAAAAGGCCTATCAGCGTGGCCGAGACCTCGTCCAGCGAATGCGGGGGCTCATCCCACGGCAACTTTTCGAAGTCGTCATCCAGGCGGCCATTGGAAGCCGGGTCATCGCGCGCGAGAGCGTCAAGCCGCTGAGAAAGAATGTGACCGCAAAATGCTACGGGGGGGATATCACCCGTAAGCGGAAGCTTTTAGAGAGGCAGAAGGAAGGAAAAAAGAGGATGAAACAGGTAGGGCGCGTGGAGATCCCACAGGAAGCGTTTTTGGCCGCGTTGAAGACCTGAGGTAAAGTTGGCAATGGCATTCGATCAATCTGGAGAGGAGTCCGTTCCGGTCGTGGAAACAATGAAGAAAACAAAATCAACCTTCCGTGAATACCTCGAGGCCATCGGGTTGGCCTTGTTTTTGGCGTTGTTTATCCGGACCTTTGTGGTTCAGGCCTTCAAAATCCCTTCCGGCTCCATGATTCCGACCTTGGAGATCGGCGACCATATCTTGGTCAACAAATTGAGCTACGGGATTCGCCTACCATTCTGGGGACACTATCTGGTCGAGTTCGGAACGCCCGAGAGGGGTGATGTGGTGGTGTTTATTTTTCCGGAAGACCGAGCCAAGGATTTTATCAAGCGCGTGATCGGGGTCGGCGGCGATCTGGTGGAGATCCGGGGTAAACGAGTCTACATCAACCACCGTCCCGTTAACGACACCCATGCCCATTTCGAAGGGAACGGTTCTCTAGGAGGACCGATCTACATTAGGGACGACTACGGGCCCAGGCGGGTCCCGGAGGGGCATATTTTCGTCATGGGAGACAACCGGGACCGTAGCTACGATAGCCGCTTCTGGGGGTTCGTAAACCTCGAGGAGGTCAGGGGCAAGGCCTTCCTGATCTATTGGTCCTGGGACGGCGACGGCCGTTGGGTCCGCTGGGAACGAATCGGAGACATCATCCGCTAAAATCAAGATGGCTAAGTCCAAGTTTTCTTCCTCTGGCCCCCGCCCAATCTAAACAACGAAAATTGTTAAATTTCCGAACCGCTCGCTTGATTAACGGGACTCTGTCCTGTAGTGAGACAAGCCATCGTGATTAAGATCAACCAACTTTCCAAGTCGTATTTCGCCCGGGAGCTTTTCGCTGAGGTCACTTTTCAGATGAATGCCAGGGATCGCTTGGGCTTAGTCGGACGCAACGGCCACGGCAAATCCACCCTCTTTAAACTCATTTTGGGACAAGAAGAGCCCGACTCCGGTGTGATCACTATTCCGCGAAACTATCGCATCGGCCATCTCGAGCAGCACCTGCACTTTACCC
>JAUXIP010000322.1 GCA_030620935.1 Deltaproteobacteria bacterium
CCCTGGTAATCAAAAGCTCTTCTTTTCTCGTCCCCGATTTGTTTATGTCAATAGCCGGGAAAACCCGCTTGTCCATGAGACGTCGATCTAGATGAATTTCCATGTTGCCCGTCCCCTTGAACTCCTCAAATATAACCTCGTCCATACGGCTTCCGGTATCGATCAGGGCCGTCGCAATAATCGTGAGACTACCGCCGTCCTCGATGTTGCGGGCGGCTCCGAAAAATTTCTTCGGCTTGTGAAGGGCGTTGGAATCGACTCCGCCGGAGAGTATCTTTCCGCTGGGAGGCACAACGGTATTGTAGGCCCGGGCCAGTCGGGTAATACTATCGAGCAGTACCACGACGTCTTTACCGTGCTCAACCAAGCGCTTGGCCTTTTCGATCACCATCTCGGCCACCTGAACGTGGCGGGTCGCCGGCTCATCAAAGGTGGAGCTGACCACTTCACCGTCGACCGAGCGCTGCATATCCGTCACTTCCTCGGGTCGCTCATCGATCAAAAGAACGATCAGGATCACTTCGGGGTGGTTGTGCGCAATGGCCTTAGCCACGTTCTGCAGCATCATCGTCTTCCCGGTCCTTGGAGCAGCCACGATCAGCCCTCTCTGTCCTTTCCCGATCGGGGTCACGAGGTCGACGATCCGTGTCGTATATTCGTCGGGCGCATATTCCAGCTGGAAACGCTCGTTGGGATAAAGAGGCGTAAGATTATCAAAAAGAATCTTGTCTCTGGCCTTCTCCGGATCTTCGTAGTTGATGGCCTCTACTTTGAGCAGGGCGAAATAACGCTCTCCTTCCTTGGGGGGCCGAATCTGTCCCGAAATAATATCGCCCGTGCGCAGATTGAAGCGGCGGATCTGACTGGGAGAAACGTAGATGTCGTCGGGACCGGGGAGGTAGTTATAGTCGGGCGCCCTGAGAAAACCGAAACCGTCAGGAAGGGTCTCCAACACGCCTTCGCCGTAGATATGGCCGTTTTGCTCGGTCTGCGCCTGCAAGATAGCGAAAATCAGTTCCTGCTTGCGCATATTGGCAGCGCCTTCGATATTGAAGTTCCTGCCGACTAACGCCAAATCGCTGATCTTTTTCTCCTTGAGGGATTTCAGGTTTAAACCGTTTTGTTCCACGGCCTCTGCTACGGCCTCCGGTTCGGCTCTACTTCTTCCACGGACCATACTAAACCTCTCCTTTCATCCCAGAAAGCGGATCACCGCCCGGACAAAGAGAAATCATTCGTTGAACGACTTTCCGCCACGGTGATAGGACTGCTTACACGGCAATTTGTCATTAAGATGACAAGCGTTTTGGCACAGAAGCGAATTTTTTTATTTGAAAGCCAAATTAAGTGTCAAGGTCGGAATACAGTGAATGATAACCTTAGTGTGGGATTAGTTCCAAGGACTTTCGCTGAGCCGGGAATTCAGACTTGTGCCGATGATAAGAAAACCCGGTCTCTTTGTCAACCCTCCGTCGTCTTTTTTCTTGTTCCTTCTCCCTCACAGGAAAAATGGTGCTCTTTTAACCTTCTTAACAGCCTTTTTAGATCTCCGGGCAGTGGGGCGCAAAATTCCACGCGCTTGCCGGTGCGGGGGTGGTTGAATTTAAGTTTCTCCGCATGGAGCGCTTGACGCGGAAAATCAACCAGATCCGGTACTTCCACGGAGTTCTTGGAAACAATTTTCTGCCTCCGACCGTAAATCCGGTCGCCGACCACCGGATATCCCTGATCGGCTAGATGGACCCGGATCTGGTGGGTCCGTCCCGTGTGAGGCTTTAGACGCAACAAAGTTACCCAAGACAAACGCCCCTCTTGTCTCCTCACTCTAAAAGAAACTTCGGCTCGCCAAGCCGTGAGGGCCTCTCGGCGGCGCGAGAGAAAATGCAGGCTCGACATTCTCTTTCGGTCTCGTCGGTGGCGTCCGATAGGACGATCAATCACTCCCCGTTCGCCGACGGCCTTGCCCCATACGAGCGCGAGATATTCCTTCTCGACCAGCCGCTCCCTGAACTGAAGGGCTAATTGCTGAAAGGCATGGTCGTTCTTGGCAATAACCATCACACCGGAAGTATCCTTGTCCAATCGATGAACGATCCCGGGACGACGCTCTCCTCCCACTCCCTGAAGATTCGGGCAGTGGTAAAGAAGGGCGTTGACCAGGGTCCCGTGGCGATTGCCCGCCGCCTGGTGAACCACCATCCCAGGCGCTTTATTCACGACGACACAATCCTCGTCCTCGTAGAGAATATCCAGGGGAAGCGGCTCGGCGGCCAGCGCCGTGTCGCGAACGGGAAGCCTGCAAATTTCAATCTCGTCGCCTGGCTTGAGCCGGCTGCCCGCCTTTGTCTTTCGGCCATTGAGCGTTATCTCCCCCTCGGCGATCATTCTTTGGATGCCCGAGCGGCTCACACCTTTCATTTCGGACAGGCCGGCGAACCGGCTCGCCAAGAAAAGATCCAACCGCATGCCTACATACTTTTCATCTGTGACCGCAACCCGGCTCAACATACAACAAAGCGGCTGGAGGGCTTGACGCCCGAAGCCGGCCGCAAAAAATTTCGCATTGGAGCTAACTCTTTCCATAAGGAGACTTCGAAGAAATCAAGCTATATCGAACACGGGATTTGAATCCCCGTGTTCGACCAAAGGGAAGAGCTGCCGCTTCTCCCCGTTGGAAACCCCATCGGCTTTGTGCCCGCCTCAAGAGGCGGGGTTTACATTGAATCAAACGCATTTGGCCAGCCCCGTGCGCTCATTCCGCCCGAGATTGCTCAAAAGCTGCCGCGCGTTCACGGCGTCCTTTTCCATCTGTTCCACCAGGAGGTCCGGAGACGCAAATTTTCTCTCTTCCCGAATCTTCTTGACGAAAAACAGCTTCACCGAGCGACCGTAGAGGTCTCTATGAAAGTCAAAAATGTAGCTCTCTATAGTCTTCGGTCCTTCCCCGAAAGTGGGGTTGACCCCGATATTGGTAACGCTCGGCCACTGGCCATCATCCACCTGTACGTAAGTGGCATAGATTCCGTCTGCGGGTAACACCTCAGTCTGGGGAACAATGTTAGCCGTCGGGAAACCGAGTTGCCTTCCTCTCTCATGACCATGAGCCACCCGCCCGGAAATAAAATGGTAGCGTCCCAACAATCCACCGGCTTCGTCTACCTCGCCCCGCTCGATCAGCGCCCTGATGCGGCTGCTGCTGACACGAGCACCCCCCGCAAGGATGGGCTCAACCATCCGAACCTCAAACCCTTCCTCTGCTCCCCACCGCATCAGATCCTCTACCTGCCCTTTCCTTCCCTTGCCGAACCTGAAGTTCTTCCCCACCCAGATCTGGTGAACCTTGAGCCTGCCGACTAAGTAACGTCGCACAAACTCCTCTGCCTCGATCCCGGCAAATGCCGCATCGAATTTTTGGATAACGAGCAGATCCAGCCCCAAAGATTGGAGGTATCGCACCTTGTCTTTGTGCGTCAAGATCAATCGAGGCGCATGCTGAGGAGCTATGATCTTGATGGGATGCGGCTCAAAGGTTAGGACAACCGAGCTGCCTTTTTGGGCTTTCGCCTCTTGGGTCACCTGCCGTAAAAGGGCCTGGTGGCCTAAGTGGATGCCGTCGAAGTTACCCATGGTCAGAATGGGCTTGACAATCGAAAGCTCTCGTCCCTCTATATGACGGAAAATTTGCACGACGATTTTCCCCTCGCCCTGTAGAAAGCAC